>JAQTRH010000070.1 GCA_028711925.1 Candidatus Nanoarchaeia archaeon
ACAGGAAGATAGCTATTCTTGGCCTAACTTTCAAAGCAGGAACAGATGACACAAGGGAAAGCCCATCATTGAGCATAATAAAAGAGCTTTTGCTTGAAGAATCAGAACTGCACATATATGATCCTATGGCGATGAACCACGTTAAAAAGCTTTTTCCCCATCTCAACTATGAAAAAAATGCGCAGGATGCTGTGAACAATGCAGATATAGTATTGATACTTACAGAGTGGCCTGAGTTCAAGAAAGTGGATTATGGGGAGAAATGGGTTATCGACGGCAAGAATTTATTTGATGGAGACAGGCCAAAAAACTATGAAGGAATATGCTGGTGATTTAACAAGGTTTAAATAATAAAGCAATAAATTGATAAAAGGTGATCTCATGAAAGTTATTATTCCATTGGCGGGCAAGGGAACAAGATTAAGGCCTCACACATTCTCAAGGCCGAAGCCATTGTTAAGGGTTGCAGGAAAAGCAGTTTTAGGGCATATTCTTGACAAGCTTAAGCAGCTTGATATTGAGGAAATAATCTTCATAACAGGAGATATGCAGGAGCAGATAGAGGAATATGTTAACAAGAATTATGATTACAAAACAAGGTATATAAAGCAAACAGAGCTTTTAGGCGATGGGTATGCTATTAATCTAGCATCAAAATACATTAAAGATGATGTTCTTATAATATTTGTTGATACTTTGTTCCAGACTGATTTGTCAAAGATAAAACAGATAAAATCAGACGGTGCTGTATGGGTTCAGGAGGTTGATGACCCGAGGCGATTTGGCGTTGTTGTTCTTGAGAACAGCCATATAAAAGAAATAATAGAGAAGCCTGATGAGCCTATCTCAAATCTTGCCATTATTGGATTGTATTACATTAAAAACAGTGAATTAATGTTCCACTGCCTTGATGAGATTATAAAAACAAACATAAGGTCAAAAGGCGAGTTCAGATTGGCAGATGCTCTCGGCTTAATGATAAAGAATGATGCCCGGCTTGAAGCTCTTGAGGTGGATAAATGGCTGGACTGCGGAAAGCCTGAAACATTGTTAAGCACTAACAAATATCTTTTAGGCGATGGATTCAGCAAAGAGGCTAAGACAAAGGATTCTGTTATAATCATGCCGGTTTATATTGAGGATAATGTTACAATAGAAAACTCAATTGTTGGTCCGTATGCTTCAGTTGCCTCAGGCTGTGTTATAAAAAACTCTATTGTCAAAGATTCAATAGTTGGAGAGAAAGCTGTTATTCAGAATGCAGCATTAAACAAATCACTTATAGGTGATAATGCAATTATCAAAGACACATTCAGGAAATTAAACGTGGGAGATAATTCAGAGATAGATTTTGAGTAAGATGCTTATCCAATATCATATTTTATTTGGATTTATTATTTGTTTTTTTCTTTACCCTGTTTATGGAACTAATATTGTTATAATTTTTCTTGCAAGTATATTAATTGATGTTGACCACTACATTTTTTACATTGTTAATCAAAAGTCTTTTAATATAAAAAAAGCGCATGAATTTTTTGTCTTAAGCGAAAGCACATTTATTCTGCCTTTTCATACAGCAGAGTTTTTGGTAGCTCTTCTTTTTCTTTCATTATTCCATAGTTTTTTCTTTTTTGTACTATTTGGGGTTGTACTGCACTTTATCCTTGATATAACTGATGAAACAAGATTTGATTATATAGGAAGGTTTCCTTCATTAATATGGTATTTGGCAAGAAAAGTAAACAAGGAAAAATTTAAAAATAAAGAGTGAATAGTTGTAATAATGGATAGTTACCCTGATTTATATGGCGAATACAACAGCTTTAAGTTAATCATCAGCCATTTGATATCAGCCTTGCTTCTTTTTTTGGTTGTTGACTGGTATATAAAAAGCATATTGAAGATAGAAAATTTTTATTTCTTTCTTACAGACATAATTGTTTTTATGGGCTATATTTTTATCTATGCATTGATAACATCTTTTTTTTCAAGGGTAATTATTTACCCTATACTTAAAAACAAGACTTTTCAAAGGTATGAGGTTATTTTAATACCTTTAATAATTATTTTATTAATTATTTTGGTTTCAATAAGATTTGGATTTTTTGATGATTTAATATTACTAATCAGAATCAGCTGACTTAAAGTATTCTATTGTATTCTTTATTCCTTCTTGAAAACTTATCTTTGGCTCCCAGTTCAGCTTTTCTTTTGCTAGAGAGATATCAGGCTTTCTTTGCTTTGGGTCATCTTCCGGCAAAGGCTTAAATGCAATTTTTGATGAGCTTTTTGTTTCACTTATTATTTTTTCAGCTATTTCAGATATTTTTGTTTCGTTGGTATTGCCAAGGTTTATCGGGCCTATGTAACCTTGGTTCATCATCTTGTATAATCCTTCAACCATATCTTTAACATAACAGAAGCTTCTTGTTTGGGAGCCATCACCAAATACAGTTATATCCTTGTTTTTTAAAGCCTGGATTATGAAGTTTGATATAACCCTTCCATCGTTTTCAGCCATTCTTGGACCGTATGTGTTGAATATTCTTACAATTCTTATATCCATGTTATACTTTCTATGGTAGTCCATAAACAAGGTTTCTGCAACCCTTTTTCCTTCGTCGTAGCAAGCCCTGGGTCCTAGCGTGTTGACATTGCCTCTGTATGTTTCAATCTGGGGGTGTATCTGAGGGTCTCCGTATATTTCTGATGTTGAGGCTTGTAAAACCCTTGAGCCGTTGAGCCTTGCAAATTCAAGAACATTTATTACTCCCAAAGTGTTGGCTTTAACAGTCTCTATAGGGTCAAACTGATAATGAACAGGTGATGCAGGGCATGCAAGGTTGTAAATCTGGTCAATATGCTCTTTGACAACCTTTCTTAATGGCTCTGTTATGTCATGGGCAATAACCTTGAACTTTCCATTTTTTTCAAGATGCCTTATATTATCCCTTCTTCCTGTAAAAAAATTGTCAAGACAGATTATCTTGTTTCCATTATTTAAGAGAAATTCACATAAGTGGCTTCCGATAAACCCTGCTCCCCCTGTTACAAGTATGTTCATTTTAATCTTGGCTTAAGGATAATAAGGTTAATATAAAAGCTTTTGTATAGATAAAAACAGATTTTATTTTTTATACTCATAAACCCTGAAATAAGGATTTTCTGCTGAAAGCCCTGTCTTTGGTGTTATGTCTATTGTGTTGTTCATAATCCAGTTGTACTTTTCTGGCATATTGCAGCGCCATGTCTTCCCTTCATTACATGTTGTGTTGTCGATTTTACCGCTTTGGTTTATTCTTCCAAAACCAGGGGTGTAGCCGTCATAAAGATAGAGGTTTAAAACAAAATATTTCAGGTTATTATTTTCTATTTGTTCTTCAATCCAGCTTACATTTATAAGTTTCCAGGATGCGCAGACTTTCTGGGTGTAAAAAATAAGTGATTTGTCGTGCACTCCTGCAACACAGGCGTATTTTTCATTATCTATGTTTTCTTTTATGTAGTCGCCTATAATTCTCACTGCATCAGGCCTTTTGTAAATTCCAAACCCTCCTATAACCAATGCAGATGCAACTGAAACATTAATTAGGAGATATATTAAAACAATCGCGGATGCTATGCTTTTTTGCTTTTTTATATTAATCTTTTTGAGATATAAACTAAATGCTAACACTAAGATAAATATTATAACTATTACTATTATGTAATATTTGTTTAGGAACCAAAACAATAAAGACAATGCCTTAAACCCAGATATTGATTTATACTCTGCAGGATATGTTAATGGAAACCTTGCTATCATAAATATAACCCAGGATAATGTTGATGCAATTAAAAAGGGGAATGCAAGACTTTTTTTCTTTTTGTTCAAGAAAGAATTTAATGAATGTGTAATTCCTATTGAGGCAAGGACAGCAAATGCAGGCACAATCACAACCTGTCTCTCAACATAGGGTTTGCCGTGAATATAAAATATTATTATCAAAACAAACCAGGAAATCCAGAGCGCATATTCCGGTTTTTTCAATTTTTTTAATGAATAAAAGAATCCAAAAAGTATAGGAATGAATATTAAACCAACAAAAGGGGTCATGATTAAATAATTAATAAATAATTTTGCTGTTTCATGCAATGGCATAGCTTCTCCTAAAACACTGCCTATTGCACCATGACCTGGAAGTGCATATATAAACATTGATACAAAACTCTCTAAAAATTTTGAATTTTTAAAAAATATTAAAGGGATCAGCATATATGCAAAGTAAATTGATATTACAATTAATCCAGCTATAGCAATATGTTTTAACTGCTCTTTTTTTATTTTTTTTAAGATAATATAAGGGATTAATGCTGCAATTGGTATAAGCCCCCTGAAATCAGTTGTCCAGGCATTTGCAAGGCAGACAAATGCTGCAAAATAAATAAATTTGTTTTTTCCATCTTCAAATGCTTTTATTATGAAATAAGTTGCGAGAAGGCAATAAAAAGTTAGTGCTCCGTGCAGAAAACTGTTTCTTGTAAATGCTATATGAAAGGGCGAAAATGCAAACAATATTGAAGCAATAAACGCTGTTTTTATTCCAAATTGTCTTTTTACTATGAGATAAATTAAAAGTACAGACAGAATGCTGAATATCAGGGTAGGCATTAGTATTGCATACTTGTTATAACCCAAAATCATTATTGATATGAAGAGAGGTATTGTTGTGCAGGGTCTGGAATAGTAAAAATTTCTGTAAGACATTGGCTCATCAGGAAAACAAGTGTATATTATCCTCCATCTTTCTTTTATTGCCAGTGTTGTAAGCTGTGCAAACTCGCTGTCATCCCCTCCTGTTAATTCATTTGCATTATAGATTCTTAAAATAAAGGTAAATAACAAAAGGACCATCAAAAAAATATGTTCTTTCTTCATTTTATACAATTCCCCCATTTATTCCCATAGAAACTTATTTAAATAACTTACTATTCAGTAGATAGAATGACTCAACTAATATCTGTTATTATTCCTGTTTATAACGAGGAAAAAGCTGCAAAAGAAACAATAGAATCCTTAAAGAAAGTAATGGGCTCTATCAATTATGATTATGAAATTATAACCATAAATGATTGTTCTGAAGATGAAAGTGGGGAAATCCTTGATAAGATAAATGGAATAAAAGTTCTGCATAACCAACCAAACAGAGGATATGGAGCTTCATTAAAAAGAGGTATAAGGGAAGCAAAAGGTAAATGGATATTGATTACAGATGCAGATGGAACTTATCCCATAAACGAGATACCTAATCTGGTTAAACATATAAATGATTATGATATGGTTATTGGAGCAAGGAACATAAGAAATACCAATATACCTCTTTTAAGAAGGGTTCCAAAATGGTTTTTAAATAAGTTTGCTGGTTTTCTAGTTAAAAAGAAAATACCTGAT
>JAQTRH010000071.1 GCA_028711925.1 Candidatus Nanoarchaeia archaeon
GAAACCCATCAATATTCCTATGAAATATCCTATCAGTGAAGTAAACAGTATCTGCCCGATTCCAGTAACAAGAGAAATTTTTCCCACTTCTTTTATTACATTAGGAGAAAGGTGAAGCCCTACTATAAAAAGAAGGAATGCTATCCCCATTTCAGAAAAAATATTCAGTGTTTCATTGTTATGTATTATGTTGAGGAAGAAAGGTCCAACTATTATTCCAGACAGGATATAACCGATTATAAGGGGCTGCTTCAAGATCCTTATTACAATTGAAACTGCCAGAACCACCAGAATCACAAGTCCGAACTGAATAAACGGATCAAACATTTTCCTCTTTTTTTGTTTTTATTTATTTTTTAAATATCCTTTATTTATAAAGCTTGTTGAAAAATATAATATCTGTGTTAATTTATTGCTTTTTAATGAGATTTTCAGCAAAATAAATATCCTCAGGAGTTGTAATCTTGATGTTTTTGATTGAGCCAGGGATTATCTTTACCTTCTGCCCTATCCTTTCAACTAAAGATGAGTCATCAGTTCCATTGAAATTATTATTTTTTGCATTTTCATATGCTTTTTTAAGGATTTTATACTCAAATGCCTGGGGGGTCTGAGTTAGATAAAGGTTGTTTCTGTCTATTGTTTTTTCAACAAAATCATATCCTCTTTTTACAGTGTCCTTTATTGGAAACGCGACAATTGCCGCTTTATATTCTTCAGCATTTTTAATGCAGTCTTCTATTGTTTTTTCATCAATAAAAGGCCTTGCAGCGTCATGGACAACAACTATTCCTGCGCTTTTTATCTTTTTTAGGCCATTGTAAACAGACTCCTGCCTTGTTTTTCCTCCTGAAACAATTTCCTTAACCTTTTTAAAATTATAATCATCTGTTAATTGCCTTACATCATTTATTTTGTTTTCCTTTACCACCAATATTATCTCATCAACTAAATAAGATTTTTCAAAACAAGAAATTGAATAAGTCAATATGGGCTTTTCATTTATTTTCAGAAACACCTTGTCTATGTTGCCCATTCTTTCACCGTTTCCTGCCCCTGCAATAATAGCTATATTTTTCATTTAAAATTTAACCTAAAACTCGGAATTTAAATAAGTTTTCAAATAAGTATCTATTCTTGATAAATAAAAAACGAAAACTTTATACATTGATAAAATATTGTATTGCCTGAGGTGGTATAATGAAAGCTTTAAAAGGAATAGGCAGCCTGGCTTTAACAATAGTGGCATCGATTGTTTTGATTGTTCTTGGAATAGTTTATTTTATGGCCACAGTATGGATAATTAAAATAGGCGCACAATGGGCAGGTTTTACAAACATTGAAGGAAATATGGTTGTTCTTGGCGCTTGTATAGTTACAGCTGCTGCAATGATTGGCTCATCCATACAGCAAGGATAAGGAATAATTATGAAATTACTGTTAAGCATTTTTGTTTTATTGTTTTTTATTTTTGGATGTGAACAGACAACTAGAGATTATAGCTTTGAAGAAAGCAAGGAAATTGCAACATTATTTGTTTTGAATTCGCCCACTTACCAATATAATGGGAAAAACTTGGAACTGCTTGATTCAGGCTCGCTTGAATGCGATAACTGCTTTATGTTTGTATTCAGGTTTAGCTCAGCATATGATGGATACGGCGACAGGCAAGACAAAATCCCTAATGAAATAGAAACAGAGAATATTATTGAGGTTATTGTCCAGAAAGGAGAAGTTATTCAGGCGACAATAAACAATGAGTGGAACGAGATACTGCAAAGGAAAATCAGTGATTATGAGAAATAGGCGGAAACATGATGGATTAGTTATTTATTTTTTTACAAAAAACCAACCTTTTTTTATAAAAATTAAAAAAATAGAAGCATTTAAAAAGAACAAAGTATTCTATACTATGTTAATCAGTGTATTCTTGCACTTTTTTTGTGGATATGCAATTTAAGTTTGTTTTTTCTGGTTAATTTTAATAAAATAAATGCTTGACAGGAGGTATAAAATGATGATTTGTAAAGAATGCAAAGGAACAAGTATAAAGTCCCGCAAAAACTATCCTCACGGAAGAAAATCAAAGCCAACTACTACTTTAATTTGTAAAAATTGCGGATGTTTAGATATAACATTAAGATCTGATAATAGGAGGCGCAATAGTTATAAGCGAAAGTAAATGGTAGAATACAGAATAGTAAAATATTGCAGGCTATGCAAAAAAAGGTTCTTGGTGAATAAGGGAGAGTCAAAAAAGAACTACTGCGACGAATGCCAGCTAAGACTGGAAAAGGAAAGAGAAAAAGAAGAAGACGAAATTCAATAAGTTAATCATAAAAAAGAATAAAAATTTTTCAGTTCATCTACAATTTTAAATCAGCTTTAGAATCTCTTATGCTTTCTATAGCAGTCCTTGCAGTAAACAGGCCTGTCTTCTGATGGCTTGAAAGGAACTTCGCATTCTTTTCCGCAATCAGCGCAAACCGCTTTGTGCATTTCCCTTGGTTCCTGGTCTCCTCTGAAGCCGCCTCTCCTTTCTCTTTGGCCCCTGTCTCCCCTGAAACCATCTCTCCTATTATCCATTATTCTTCACTCTCCGTGTTTGTTAAATCATAGGTTTTTACCTATGCTTTTCTTTGATATTATTGATTCCTTTATAAAACTTGCTAATTAAGGAGTTTTTTTGAAAAAGCTGATTAGATGCAATATCAAATTTTTCAATGAAAAGTATTATAAATATGCAATTCTATTAATGCACGATGAATATGAAAAACAAAGCAAACATGAACTCTTCCTTGATAGTTATAGCAATAATAACCTTGTTTATATTTATAATATCTTTTACTGTGTTTTATACCGAGGAAAACTTTTCTGCTGTCTGCGGATGCAAACTGCCAATCTGGGTGATCATAATCTCAATAACATCATTTGGCATGTTTATGGGCTCATTAGTTTACTATTTTTTAAACAAGAATATCCTAAAGGAAAAAACAGATATCAAAAACTCAGTTAATAAGCTTTTAAATTTAATGGATGACGACCAAAAAAAGGTTTTAAACTTTATCATAAAAAATTCAGGACAAGTTTACCAGAGCCAGATATCAAAAGAATTAAATAATGATAAGGTAAAGGTCTCAAGAATATTGAACAATTTAGAAAAAAAAGAGATTATTGAAAGAAAGAAAAAAGGCATAACAAACCTGATAATAATAGACAAAGATATCATGAGCATTCTTAAAAGCAAATAGTTTCAATATATGAAACAAAGATTTATAAATGGTTTCAGATTTGGAAATCTATAAGAAAAATTTATATATTAGCAGAAAAGCCGTTGATTATTGATCCGGTTATTATTATATGACTTAAATAACAAAATTGGAATAAGGAGATAAAAAATGAAAGTTATATTATACACTGCCCCGGCATGCCCATTCTGCCTTATGGTGGAAAAATTCCTTGAAAGGAATAATATCAAGTTTGATGTAGTTGATATTTCAAAAGACAAAAACAAAAAACAAGAGATGGAGAAAAAAAGCAACCAGTCAAATGTTCCAGTAGTTGATGTTGATGGAAAAATAATTGTTGGTTATGATTTAAGAAAGCTGAAACAGGAATTAAACTTAAAATGAGCGCAAAAATAATAGAATCAACAAAAAAGTCACTAAAGGATTTCTTTTCCTCTAAGTTCAACATAGCTTTAGTTTTAATTTTATTAGTATTAGGATTTTTTGCATATTTTCAGGGTGTTGATAAGCCAATAGAGCGTTCAGACTCTGAATTGCCTGAAGTACATTTTTTTTATACACCAACTTGCCCTTACTGCAGCCAGCAGAAGCCTATATATGAGGAAATAAAAAATGAACGTTCTGATGTTCAGTTTTTTGATCATGATGCTTCATCACAAAGGGGCTCTGCATTATTTTACGAATTATCTGCTGAAGCAGGATTGGATACTTCACGAATGGGCGTGCCCACTATATTTGTTGGCAAAAACGCCTTGGTTGGACTACAATCTAAAGAAAACATTAACTCAGCTATTGATGAATGCGTAGACCTTTGCACAGGGGAAGAGTACCAAACTGAAGAAGTGCATGGAATGGAGATTAGCTTTGATGATTTTGAAGTTCCTTTTATAGGAAGGGTAGACCTTACCAAATGGTCTTTTGCAACCCTTGCAGTTATACTTGGACTTGTAGACGGCTTTAATCCCTGCGCATTGTGGGTTTTGGTTTTTCTGATAACCCTTCTGCTTGGGGAAAGAGATAAGAAAAAGATATGGATAGTTGTTGGAAGCTTTGTTTTGGCATCAGCGGTTTCATACTTCCTTTTTATGACTGCATGGCTTAATCTCTTCCTTTTAATGGGCTATATAAGAATAGTAACCATTTTCATAGGTGTTTTTGCCGTAGGTGTAGGTGTTTTGCACGTTAAGGAATGGATAACAACCAAAGGAGAGCTTTCATGCAAGGTGGGTGATGAGAAAAGCCACAAGAAAACAATGAATCGGATACAGGATATAATATCAAAGCCAGTTACTATAGGGGTTATTATATCTATAATAGGGCTTGCTTTTGTGGTTAATGCAATTGAGTTTGTCTGCTCAGCAGCCATACCTGCAGTATTCACCCAAATGCTTGCGCTAAGCAACATATCTACGTTTTATCATTATCTTTATATTCTTATTTACGTTTTCTTTTATATGTTAGACCATATAATAATATTCAGCATGGCGGCATTTGCGCTTAGCAGCGGACTTACGCAAAAATATGCCAAATACTGCAAATTAATAGGAGGAGCAATAATGTTTATAATAGGAATTATACTGCTCTTTGCCCCTCATTTGTTAAGATAAAATGGCAAACAAAATCACAGAAGGAATTATCTTTCATTCAAGAAGTAGATATAATCATATTCCAAACCCAAAAACAGATTATGACAGCATAATCATTGGATTGGGAGTTGCAGGATATGCAAGTGCAATGTATGGCTCAAGATTAGGTTTAAAAGTATTGCTTATCGGAGAGCAGCCAGGAGGAACACTTGCATTAACAGGAAGGGTTGAGAACTATCCCGGATTTGTTTCAATAGACGGGCAAAAGCTTACTGAGTTATTGGAAAACCATGCAATGGATTATGATGTTGATATGGATATAGACATAGTTGATGACATAATCAAGATTAAAAAAGGATTTAAGGTTGTTGCGGGAAAAAAGTGTTATAAAACAAAAACAATAACTATTGCTACAGGGGCTAAGGTGAAAAAGCTTAATGTCAAGGGAGAAGAAGAGTTCTTTGGAAAAGGGGTTGGCTACTGCGCTTTATGCGAGGCAGCTTATATCAAGGGAAAGGATGTTGCTGTTGTAGGAGGAGGAGATGGTGCTGTGAAAGAAGCAACCCTTATTAC
>JAQTRH010000072.1 GCA_028711925.1 Candidatus Nanoarchaeia archaeon
ATGAAATCTTTATCACAGTCATGGAAGGAGAAGAGTTGGTTATAAGGCCTTATGCAACAGACGCAGATGGAGATAAAGTAAGATACTGGTATTCCGGGTTTTCTGATTCATCAACAAGGTATGTTGATTATGGCGAGGCAGGAGTTTATAGCTTAGTTGTTCATGCAACAGACGGCAAAATCTTCAGCTCATATAATATAACAGTTTTAGTGGAAAAAACAAACAGGCCGCCAGTAATCGAGTCACCAGACGAGATTGCTGCTGATGAGGGCGAAACTATTAGCTTTAATGTAAACGCTTATGACACTGATGGTGATGATATAGTTTACCTTGTTGCAGAGAATATGCCTGAGGGAGCTACTTTCATCAACAATTTATTTCAGTGGACTCCTGGATTTGGCACAGTTAACAACGAGAAAAAAGAATTCATAATTGAGTTTTACGCAGCTGATTACAACCTTACCTCAGAAAAGATCGTGAGAATAACTGTTAATAACAAAAACAGGGCTCCAATAGTTGTCAATGCAACGCCTGAACATGAAATAAAAGTTTATGAAGGAGATATGGTAACATTTAAGGTTAATGCATTTGATTATGAGAATGATACCATCACATACAAATGGAAGTTTGGAACCTTTGAAACATACACTGATGGGAATATACACTCAAGAGTATTTACAATTCCAGGAAGAAAGAATGTTGATGTCATTGTTTCAGATGGAATAGAGCAGGCATCATATAGGTGGATAGTTGATGTATTTGAAAGAACAACAGCTCCTCAGCAAGAGGAGCAGGTTTTTAAAAGATATATCATAGAAGGATAATTTGTTGAATCAGCAATAGAAAATTATATAAATATAAAGGACAATATAATTAATGGGGTGGTTGAATGGTTGATGCAAATCTTCTTGTAACCTATGATCCAAACCATATTGGATTGGCCAAAGAGGAAATAACATCTATTCTTAAGAAAATTGGGATTACGCCTAACTTCTTGGATTTAAAAGTAGATGGCTTATTCAGGATAAATATTGAAGAGCCAAAGAAAGCAGTAAAAAAATTATCTGAAATATGCAAAAAGGACTCTTCTGATTTTAGTATAACATTTCATTGGATTCCCGTTGATAACTGGACAAAGTCAACTATAGAGGACATGCAGCATGTTATAAAAGGGTTGGTTGATCATATCAGCGAGAAGGAAAGATGGAAGATGGATATAGCAAAGAGATGCTATGATAAATACAGCACAACAGAGCTTATAATGAAGCTTACAGAGATTGTTGACAAACCGAATGTTGATTTAAACAACCCTGACAAGATAATAAGGGTGGATATAATAGGAGATGAGGCAGGAATATCTGTGCTTGAAAAAAACGAAATATTAAATACTACATCAGTTAGCAAGTAATAAACAGAGGTGATTTTTTGAAAAAAGATATGCATAATAAGTATAATCTTATGTTTCTTATCTTACTGGCTTCTTTGATAATTCTTATTTCTGTTGTTTTGCTGAAAAAACCAAATGAATGTCCTTCTTGCCCGGAATGCATATGCCCTGACTGCGTTATGGACTGCTCTTTATGCCCTGAAAAAATAAAAACAGAAACAAATACATTGGAAACAATAAGATATATTTGCTTTGATGGAAGGGCTGTTGATGAAAAACAGGATTGCCTTAATCAAGATGATATTGATTTCCAGCCAGTATTAACAAACGAAGAAGGCACTTCCATAAAGGAGGTTAATGTTAATCCAGCATGCATAAAAGGAAATAATGGAGGATTCGTTTATTTTGACACATCTGTTTTGCCAAAAGAAATCATATTTCAGGTAAAGGAAAGCATCGATGATGAATACAGGGAAATACACAGAATGAACGGAGTTTTTTATAAATACACTTATTTTGAGATATGCGAAACATGTTTTGGCAATGCAGACTTCAGCCTTGAAAAAGACAAAGTATATCTTTTTAGGGCAATGTTCAATATGACTGTGCTTGATAAGGTATATTATTCAAATGAGCATATAATAGACACAAGAGAACATTCGGATTATATTAAGAAGAAATGCTAAAATATTGTTATTTCTTACAGAAAGCTTTAAATATAAATGGAAATCTCCTTCTAGAGTGAATAATAAAAATGGATGAGATAAAGGCTTTTAACAGATGGAGCGTAAAGGAAATAACTGTAACAGATGCAGGGCTTAAGGATTACATAAACCTTGAGCCAAAGATAATACCTAAAACAGGGGCAAGATATGCAGGAGCAAGATTCCATAAGTCAAAAACATTCATAGTTGAAAGATTAATAAATAAGGTTATGGTGCCAGGCCATAAGGGAAAAAAGCACTTTATAACCTCTAATAAATCAACAGGAAAGTCGCAAACAGCTTATTATATTGTCGAGGAAACATTAAAGGTTATTGAGCAAAGAACAAAGCAGAACCCTATAGCTGTTTTTGTGAAGGCATTGGAAAACGCAGCCCCAAGGGAAGAAGTAATCACAATAGAATACGGCGGAGCAAGATACCCGAAAGCAATCGAGTGCGCACCACAAAGGAGAATAGACCTTGCACTAAGGTATATGGTTCAGGGGGCATTTACAAAATCATTTAACTCTAAGAGAGATGCAGTAAGCGCATTAGCAGATGAGATAATAAACGCATACAACCTAAGCAACTCATCAAACGCAATATCAAAGAAATTAGATGCAGAAAGGCAGGCAGACGCATCAAGGTAATTATTTATATTTTTTTAGAATTGATTTTTCTAATTTTTCTATTGTTTTTTCAAGTTCTTTGTATTTTTTTGTTTTATTTATCTTTTTAGAATACACTAAAGGATGATTTATTATCGCATCATATACTTTTTTCTCTCCTTGTATTGATGCCATTTCCTGTATTGTTTTCCTAAAACCCTCTTTTTGTTTTTTGTTGCCAGATGCCTTAATTAATGGGTCTATAATGAGGTTAAGGTATCTTTCTTTATTTTCTTTATATCCATTATTTTCAACTTCAGCATAATTAGAAGATATAATCTTGCTCAGTACATCTATCCTATCTTTATCTCTTAATCCATTAACAGCATACCTTATCCAGTTTTTGTAAGGTATAGTTGAAATAAAATCTCTGGATTCTTTGCAATTTATATTTTTAACTGCATCTTTTATTTTAAAGTACATGTTATCTTCATTATATTGATTTTCCATAAACAGAGATTTATTTACTTATATATAAATATTACTGTTAAGTGGTTAATTTAATAATTCAAAAGCTTTAAATAAAGACTTTCCATATAATGTATTATGCACAAGAATTTTGTGATGGTTGATGGCCTTGACGGCTCTGGAAAAGGAGTTATTGTTAATGCCCTCAGAAAATGGGCCGAAGAAAAAAACCTTAACATTCTGGATTTAAAAGACTTCTGCGATGAAAATAAAAGACTGCCCAAGCCAAACGAAATAACAGATTATGATGCAATAATTTCGTGCGAGATGACAAACTGCTGGATTGGCTCTGCCTTGAGGGAAGAAATCGTAAGAAACAACAAGAGAGATTATTCCATACTGTCAACAGCGCAGGCATTTGCTTTAGACAGGGAAATACTTTACAAGAGAGTTTTGATTCCTGCATTAAAACAGGGCAAGTACGTTTTTCAGAAAAGGGGAGTTATAAGTTCGATTGTTTACCAGCCTTTGCAAGGCAGCATAGCCCTTAGTGAGATAATGAAGATGCCTGGAAACAGGTTGGCTATACAAAACGCACCGGGCCTTCTTTTAATAGCTGTTGTAGCCCCTGAAACAGTGATGTACAGGCTTAAGCAGAGGGAAAAGCAGGACAGCGCGATATTTGAGGAGATAAACTTTCAGAGAAAACTCGAGCAAAGGTATAACAGCCAATGGCTTAAAAATCTTTTTGAGAATCATGGCTCTAAAGTGATTTACATTGACACAAACTTTCCAAAAACAACAGAAGACACAGAAAAAGAAACATTAAAGATATGGGCTGATTTTACAGAAGATAAGTTTAAAGAGCTTTGATTATTGTTTTTTTTCCTGCTTTGGATTTTTTTCTTCAATGAATTCGTCTAGTTTTGTGTTTGTCTTCGCTGTTTTGTATTTTATTCCATTCTTCATTTTTCTACCTCTTTTAGTTTAATCCAGTGCTTCCAAAGCCGCCTTGGTTTCTCTTGGTTTCATCAAGCTCTTCAACTTCCTGAAACTCAGCTTCCTTAAATTTGTTGAAAACCATCTGGGCTATTTTGATTGCTTTTTTTACCTTAAATTCTTCTGAGCCATGGTTTATCAATATAACACAGATTTCTCCGCGGTATCCGGAATCAATTGTGCCAACTGAGTTGCATAAGGATATTCCATGGTTTAATGCAAGGCCTGACTTTGGCCTTACCTGGGCCTCATAACCATATGGAATTGATATCTTTATTCCTGTTTTTACGAGTTTTCTTTCTCCTGGCTTAAGAACACAATCCTCATCAGAATAAAGGTCAACTCCTGCATCGCCGTCATGGGCATAGCACGGAATTATTGCGCTTGCACTTACTCTTTTTATCTTTACCTTAAGCTTTTCTGTCAAAAATATCCCTCTTTTTGCAACGAAAAATAGAAAGCACAGATAGTATTTAAATTAAATCAAGATTAAAAATATATAATCAAAACAATTATTGTTCTGATGGAGAAAAGCTCTCTTTGGCTTTTTTTTGTTTTTTTAAAGCTTAATCAGTTTTATCTGAAAAAAATCCCATGCGAAAAATTTTGAGTTCCATAAGAAAGAAAGCTGATTCTCCATTTGAAAAAACTGTTTCCACATGAAATTTATTCTGCTTTTGCCTTGAAATCAAACAAAGAAACAACTTCATGCCTTATTAATTTTCCATTTAGCGCATTTATCTTGATATTAATTGTTTTAAAGGAATGAGTAACAAAGGTTATGTTCCATAATTGCCCTTGCTTTATATTTTGCAGTATTGCAATTTTTTTGTTTACTGTTTCATTAGGATAATATTTTTTTCTTGTCTGCTCTGCTTTTTCCAGAGCCTTTTCAAAATTTATTTTAACCTCTTCAAGATTTATGCACTTAACCTTATCCCCTGGCTTTTTGAAAATCTCCTGAGATTCGTTAAGAGAAATACATTTATCAACAATAAAAGTTGAAATCATATCTGTTTCATTGTTATAATAGCCAAACTGCCAGTTGGCATCTTCATCCATTGTAAAGGCATAAGCAAGCTTTGATTTTTTATTTTTTTTATT
>JAQTRH010000073.1 GCA_028711925.1 Candidatus Nanoarchaeia archaeon
GGGGCTATATACCTTTTATGTTAATATTTCTAAGTTTTAGATACTAAAAAATAAATGATCCCAAAAAGTTTATAATCTAGAGAAATATTTATTTATAAATGGATCAAAATTACCAATCAAATATATGGAAATATTATGTTTATCAATTCTTCAGTGGATTTTATCTTATTGAATCAATTGGGATACTTTTCTATTTATTAGCAGGCATTAGTTATCTTCAATTATCAATAATTGAGGTGATTGGTTTAGTAGTAGTTGTTTTATTAGAAATCCCTTCTGGAACTTTTGCTGATTTAATAGGAAGAAAATATAGTGTTTTCATAGGCCTATTTTTAACAGGAATAGGGTTGATATTAATTGCTTATGGATTCAGTTATGTATTCTTCCTCATTGCTTCATTTATAGGTGGAATTGGAGCCTCATTAATATCAGGTGCTGATACAGCATTGCTTTATGATTCATTAAAAAAATTAAAAAAAGAAACACAATTTAATAAAGTGTTTGGCAAAGGCAAATCTATATTTTTTGTTTCTGTAGTTATTGCAGCCGCGGTTGGTAGTTTGATATATGTTGTAAACAGACCACTTGTTTTTTACATTAATGGGTTTATATTCATATTGGGTGCCTTTTTCTTTCTTTCAATGTATGAACCTAAAAACCATAAAAATTCATTTTCATTAAAAAAACAGATTAAACATATAAAAGATAGCTTAAAATATACAATCCAAAACAAAAAATTGACATGGGTAATATCATTTTCAATTTTTTCAGGAGCATTTATTTCTATTTTCCATAACATGTTAAGGCAGCCTTATATGAAATCAGTTGGAATTGATATAGCTGTGTTTGGTATTTTGACATCAATCCTATTTTTATCAAGAAGTTTAGTATCATACAAAACATATGACATTGAAAAAAGAATTAGAGAAAGAGTATCCTTATATTTTGTTGTATTTTTACAATCAATTACTTTTTTTGCAATGGCTTTTATCAACATATTTTGGGCATTTATTTTTGTAGTTATCATATACTGTATCTGGTCTTACCAAGAGGTCATAATGGAATGTTATTGCAATAGGCATATGAATTCAAAGCAAAGAGCAACACTTATATCTATTCATAATTTTTTTAGAAGTTCCTTCTTAGCCATATCATTTTTATTCATTGGATGGATAGTCGATTTAACATCAATCTCTTTTTCATTATATATCCTTTCTGGGGCTTCTTTATTATTTGGTTTAATATTGTTGTTTTTTAGAAGATAATCTATATATTATTAGAAGATTTATATCTAACAATTGAATTGAAAAAAATAAAAGAATCATTCATCAACTATTTTTATTGCGCCTTCTGGGCACTGGACTTCACATGCTCTGCATCCGATGCATTTTTCAGGATGTTTTACAACAACTTTATCTCCTTCTTTACCAAAAACATCCATCGGGCAAACATCTATGCATGTTCCACACATTTTGCATTTTTTATAATCAATAATCGGCTTTGGCATATAATTATCACCTTATTCTTTATCTTTTATTTCCTGCTGTTTTTTATCAGAATTATCTTTTTTTCTGCTTTTATTATCTTTTTCTTTCTTTTTACCGGATTTCTCTTCCTGCTTTTTTACATCATCATTATTCTCTTTTACCTGCTTTTTTTCTTCGGTTTTATTTATCTGCTTTTCAGTTTTATCGTCTTTTCCTTCATGACTTACCAATCTCATCTCCTTTATTTCAAAACTTCTGAGAGGATAAATCTTTTTTAGATTGCTTTTCATGTTGTTTTGAAGCTTGTGGGATACAAGCTCGTTTACAAGTTCATCGAAGCTTATTTTTCTTATATAATCTTTAAGGTCGCTCCTGATCTTCTTATTCAAAGACCTGATTACAACCCCTTTTGTTTTATTTACTGTTATAACCAATGGCTTTATCCTAATATTTTTTTCATCTGAAGTAATGCATAAAAAAGAATCATGCAGGTTTTCTCTGCCCCTTCTTATTATTCTTTTTATAAATGTTGGAACAGTGATGTATTCTATTGGCTGTGTCAATGCCCTTTCTTCCTTAAAACCAACAACTCTTAATTTTATAATCATACTTTGTTTTTTTATATTATTTGTTAAATTTGCCAGATTAACAGTTATTGTTTTTCCAATGAGAAGCCTTGAATCATAGGATAATGTTTCACCAACAAGAATATTGTTGAATGTTGGAGGAGCAACTATCTTATACCATTTTTTCTTGAGTTTCGTAGCCTTCTTTTCTTTTGCCATTTTAGTAAAATAAGATGTTAATTGAGGAAAAATGTTTTATTTATAAAGCTTTCGTAACCAAAACCAAAAACTTAATATACCAAAAGTTCCATAATTACAATACAGGGAATGATTAAATGAAAAGAGATGAAATTGAGGAATCAGAGGATATTGAAAGAGTATACTCTGAACAAGGAAGGGAATCGCTTGTAGAGGATGACGCCATTGAGCCCTGGGAACAGGGTTTTATGGAGGGCGCAGAAGACGACGGTCAGGGAGCAAAATGCAGAAAATGCGGAAAGGTTCTGCTTGGACCAGAGTCTATCGTTGAAAAAGAAATAGACGGCGAGATATACAGATTTTGCTCTGAAGAATGCGCAGAAAAATTTCAGGAAGACCCTAAAAAAAGAGACGATTAAACATCTAAATCTTTTACTTCTAAGGCATGTTCTTTGATAAACTTTCTTCTTGGCTCTACCTCACTGCCCATTAAAACACTGAACATGTCATCTGCAAGCAATGCATCATCTATTGTAATCTGCTTTAGAACCCTGTTAGCAGGATCCATAGTTGTTTCCCAAAGCTGCCTTGGATTCATTTCTCCTAATCCTTTATAACGCTGTATTGAATAATTTTGCTGGATTTCCTTTGTAATCTTTTCTTTTTCAGAGTCGTCATAAGCGTATTTAATGCTGCCTTTGCTTTTTATCATATAAAGAGGGGGCATTGCGAGGTATATGTAACCTGATTCTATTAACTGCTTCATATACCTGTAAAAGAAAGTAAGCAAAAGGCAGGTTATATGGTTTCCGTCAACATCAGCATCAGTCATAATTATTATCTTATGGTAGCGCGCCTTTGTTATATCAAAATCATCACCAATTCCTGTGCCGAGCGCAGATATCATTGTTGCTATTTCCTGTGATGCAATTATTTTATTTAGCCTTGCCTTTTCAACATTCAGTATTTTGCCTTTCAAGGGAAGTATTGCCTGGAATTTTCTATCACGCCCTTGTTTTGCAGAACCCCCTGCTGAATCTCCCTCAACAATATAAATTTCAGACAATGAAGGATCTTTTTCAGAGCAGTCTGCTAATTTTCCGGGCAGGGAAGAACCGTTCAATAATCCCTTTCTTCTTGTTAGTTCTCTTGCCTTTCTGGCTGCTTCTCTTGCCCTTGCAGCATTTACCATTTTTTCAACTATTGCCCTTGCTGAAGAAGGGTTTTCCTCAAGGTAAATCGTCATCCCTGTATTAACTATTGAATCCACTATTCCTTTAACCTCAGAGTTGCCCAGCTTTGTTTTTGTTTGTCCCTCAAACTGAGGCTCTTTTATTTTAATAGAAATCACTGCCGATAATCCTTCCCTAACGTCATTGCTGCTTAATTTTATGTCTTTTAGGTTGTTGAAGTTCTTTTCAATATACAAGTTAAAAACTCTTGTTAATGCAGTTTTAAAACCTGAAAGGTGAGTTCCACCCTCAATAGTGTTTATGCTGTTTGCAAAAGAAAAGACATTTTCAATGTAGCTATCATTATACTGAAGTGCAACCTCAACAAAAATATCATCCTTTTCTTTTTGAAAGTATACTATATCATGAAGCCCCTTTTTGCTTTTGTTGATGTATTCAACAAATGACTTAATTCCTTCTTCATAACACAAGTTATAGCTTTTTTCTGTTTTTTCATCTTTGATATTGATTTCAATGCCTTTGTTAAGAAAGGCAAGTTCCCTCATCCTGCTTGACAATATATCAAAATTAAATTCAATATTTTCAAATATTGTTTCATCAGGAAGAAAGGTTACCTTTGTCCCGGTTTCATCACTTTTTCCTTTAACCTGTAAATCACACAGCGGTTTTCCATAGGCATATTTTTGATAGTAAATTCCGCCGTCTCTTTTCACATAAACCTCAAATTCTTTTGATAAGGCATTCACAACAGAAATTCCAACTCCATGGAGGCCGCCGCTAACCTTATAGGCATTTTTATCAAATTTCCCTCCTGCATGGAGCTTTGTAAGAACTATTTCAAGAGCCGGCTTGTTGAACTTTGGATGATTATCAACAGGTATCCCCCTTCCATTGTCAATCACTGTTATTTTGTTGTCTTTGTGCATTATTACTGTTATTTCAGTGCATATGCCAGCCAAAGCTTCATCTATTGCATTGTCAACGACCTCATATACCATATGGTGAAGTCCTCTCACCCCAGTATCACCGATGTACATGCTTGGTCTTTTCCTGACTGCCTCTAGGCCGCCTAAAACTTGTATATGTGTTGCACTGTAATCTGAGCTCATTTTAATCCTCTTTTTGCTTCTATTTCATATTTAATTTTTGTATTAGCTAAAATCAGCCTTTATTAAAGAGATATAGCCTTTTTGTTATATTAAAATAGAATACTGCGTTGTTTATATAACTTTCGTTTTTAAAATGGCAATACAGGCTCTGTAGTGCTCGAATTCTGGCATTTCAGCAGGTTTTTATTTTTTTTGATTTAGTATACTTTTTAGTATATTAAAATATTTTTAAGTATACTCAAATTAGATTATTTAATATATTTTTTATTAAACTAGTATACTTTTTAGTATAATAATATATTAATTACTTTTTAAGAAAACTCACTGATTTTATTTTATACTCTCCGGTGCAGCTGTTTTCCATTTTAACCTCAAAATCATCTATATTCATTGATTTTTTGAAAACAGGGCAGTCTAAAACAAAGGTTTCGTATTCTCCGCCTTCTGCAGCAACATTTATCTTGTTTTTTTCATGAATCTTTTTAAGGTCATTAATGCAGTCCTTGTCAATAGCTCTTCCTAGCCACTCCTTATTAAGCCCGTCAGCAGCGATTCCTGTAATTATGACTTTGAATTTTTCTTTAATTAACTGGTGAAGATATTCCTCTTGGTTAATTTTCCATAACGGATTTATTGA
>JAQTRH010000004.1 GCA_028711925.1 Candidatus Nanoarchaeia archaeon
AATTCTGTTTTTTGCCTTAAAAAACCTTCAGGCATACTGTAAAAAACCTCTTTCATCTCAGAGTAAACTTCTCTTGCAGAATCAATTTCTTTTTTCTCAAGGTGCTTATTTATTTCCTTTGAAAGTTCTTCAATTCTTATAGTTTTCTTCTCCATATCATCCATTGTTATCTTCTTGTAATTAGAAAGAAGGTGGTCATACATCTTTAATATACTTGACTGAAGTTCAGCTTTTTCCTGCAAAAAACCTGATGGCAAAGTATTGTACATATCCCTTACCCTTGTGTAAAGCTTTATTGCCAGTTGAATGTTTTTTTCCTCAATTGCCAAATTCATATCCTCGAGCATAGCTTTTATTTCAGTCTGTTTCTCTGATATATTCATCAAATCCATTTTTTCCCTTATGGTTATTAACTCTTCATAAAGGTCTATAACTTTATTTTGAAGGACAAGTTTTTGCTCTAGAAACCCGTCAGGAAGCTCATCATATTTTTTCTTTATATTACCATATATCCTAATTGCGCTTATTATATTTCCCTGCTTAATTTCTCCCTGAAGCTCTCTGAGCATATTGTGTATTTCCTTGGACTTTTTCTCCATTTTTCTTTTTGATTCCATGCTCAAATTCAGCCCAAGGTCTTCGCTAAGCTTAACAAGGTTATGATTCATATTTTCCTTTTTTTTAAGAAATTCTTCTGGAAGTTTGTTGTATCTTGACTCTATTTTTGAATATATCTCTTTTGCCTTGTCAAATTTTTTCTTTTTTATGCAATCATAAGCCTCTGCAAGAAGCATTTCTATGTCTGAACTGTCATCTTTTTTCACAGAATCTGTTTCTTTATAGTCATTATCTTCTTCATCGTTTTCGTTTTTTTCTATTTCCTTTTTTTCTTTTGTTATTTTGCTTGATTTTTTCTTGGGCTCTTTTCCCTTGGGTTTTTCTGTGAAAACTGTTATGAAAGGAGTTGTAAAGTTATATTTTATAGAAACAACGTTTTCCTCCTCAAGAAAGTTTGCCCATGATTCAATTGTAGAAGTATCAGCACCAAGGGCCTTAGCAGCATCATCAAAAGAAATTTCTCCTCTTTCTTTGACAAGTTTAACTAGCTCGTCTGCTTTTGTTTTTACTACGTTCACCTCTCTTTCAAACCTGTTTAAGAGATCTTCGTCTTTCAACTCAGGCTCCATTAAATAAATTAAAATGTAGTTAATATTTAAAGGTTTTGATGTTTAGCAGAAAAATTGTTAATCACTGTAAAATAGAATTTTATTTTTACTACAAAATAATAGTTTTTTATTAATGGAAAGTTTTTTATAACTATTTAACAGATTATAAAATTTATGCCAGAAAAAAAGATAGCTGATTATGTTGAAAAAAACCTTAAAAGGGGCATTGGAATAAATGAGATAAAAAAAGCCCTTTCAAAGGCAGGCTGGTCAAAAGAAGAGATAGAACAGGGAATTAATCTTTTAAATGACAAGCCATCTGACCCGAATTTCAGGGATAATGATTATAGCAAGTATTTATCTGATGATAAAAAAAGAAATAAAAAAGTAATTACCTTCGTTGCATTAGTGTTAATAATTCTTGTAGTACTAGGATATTTCTTTTTCCCAAGGTATGAGGTAGATATTGAAAAGAATATTAAAAACCAAGATGAATCAATTGCTGGACAAGAATCTGAAAATCAAGAGATACTCCAAACACAACAAAATCAAGAAGATAATGGTGCAACACAAGAAGAACCATTAGTAGATGAATCTCCGCAAGATGAGGAACAAAATGAACCTGCTGGTTGTGTTGAGAAGTATTACAAGATGTGTTATTTTGGGGATGTTTACTGGTATGATTCATGTTACCAAAAGGGAGAACTTGTAGAGGAATGCAGCGGAGACTGCATAAACGGAACTTGTGTTGGATGTGACCCAAAAATAGAAAAAAGATGTTATGCAGGAGACCTTTACTGGTATGATTCCTGTGATATAAGAGGTGAAAAAGCAGAAGAATGTGAATACGGATGCATAGAATTTAGGTGCAAGCGTCAAAATGAAGGAGAAATGATTGATTGCGGAACTGATGTAATATCCGAAGAAAATATATATGAAGATACCCCTAGTTTTGATTGTTTTATAGAAGAAGCATATTATTGCAGCCCTGCTGAAATGAAGAGTAAAATTAAAATAATTCTCTTTGGAGTTGAACATACAACTGATTCTACCTACAAAATAAAAGGGATGGAAGATGGAAAATGCATTTTTTATATAAGGACAGATAATATTGATCTAACTTTCCCTGAAGGAACTCCTCAGGAAACAATTGATGAGCAAAATGAGATTTATGATGCTCTTGAAGGGAGAGATGGTGAATGTAAATTTGAAAAATCAGACCTTACATCAATGCTTGAAAGGTGGAAAGGAGGAAATTATGATTCTGGAGAGACTTCATGCAGTCTTAAACCAGGAGGAGAAACAGAGTGCATAACTGAAGGGGGAGATTTTGGTAATGCAGAATGCAGTGGAACATACTTTATTAATGATTTATGATTAGATAATGATAGAAAATACCCTCCAGAGTGTGATAAATAAACTGACAATTATTGTATTTAAGATGGAATAACAAAAGTTGCTAAAATTTCTTTAATTTTCCAAAAATTCAATGAATTTATAATAATACTCAAAAATAAATTAATTGAAAAATTTTATATAGTTAAACTTAATCTTTCTATTAATTTAAATTGCAGGGTGGTAAAATGAGCATAAACTTCATAAAAAGCATACATGAAAAGAATATTGATGAAAAAACGCATGAAAAATTTGTCAGATACAGCGTGGGAGATTTTGAAAAAGAGGAATTTGTTATCAAGAAAGGGGCATCTTTTGTGCAGATTAAAGCGGGCTTTGAATATCTGAGCGTTATTCTTGAATTAATGTCCAATATGATTACAAAAGAAAATGTTTCATTAAATGGCATGATTATAACAAAAAAAGACATACTTCCTGAGATAAAGGATTTTGGAATAGAGCCTGAAAAAGTAACCGGTAAAAAATACACAATTAAAGAAGATATGAGTCCTGAAAGATTTAAGGAATTTATCAGCAAATTCAATGATTACTTTCTGCTTTTAAACTTAAAATCAGGAAAATACAGCATCTCAGTAAAAAAATCAATTCCAAAGCCGGGAAAGCTTGTTGAGGGATTTGTAAAAGCAAAGTTTGAAAAGAATGATTTTCAAAAGATAAAAGATGAGTTTTTGTTTGATGTTAAAACAGAGGATTTCAAGCAGGCCTCAATAAAGCAAACATACATAATAGAAGAGCTTATTGCCCCAGAAGGATGCTCTCCTGAGGAGGCAAGACTAAACGAAAAAAGAAAGGGAAAAATTGTAAGAAAGATAAGCATTGACGGAGAAGAGCAAGAAAATCAAATAGAATTGCTTGCATGATTATTCCTGAATGAATAATATATTCAGAAGATTATTTAAACAAGAATAAGGGATTATATGAAATGAATCAACAAACCAAAAAAAGGACTCTTGTAACAAGCGCTCTGCCTTATGTAAATAATGTTCCACATCTTGGAAATATGGTGTGCATAATAAGCGCAGATGTATATACAAGGTTCTTAAGGTCAAATAAAGTTGATGTTATCTCTGTTATCGGCACAGATGAACACGGAACAACAACAGAAGCAAAGGCTCTTGAAGAAGGTTTGACTCCAGAGCAAGTCTGCGAGAAATACTTTAAGATACATAAAGAGATTTACGAGTGGTTTGGAAACTCTTTTGACTGCATAGGAAGAACATCGTCTAAGGAAAACTATGAGGTAACGCAGGACATATTCAAAAAGCTGAATCAGAATGGTTTTATAAAAAAGCAAAAAGTAGTGCAGGCTTACTGCACAAAATGCGAGAAATTTCTTGCTGACCGTTTTGTTGAAGGAACATGCCCAAAATGTGGTTATAAAGATGCGCGCGGTGACCAGTGTGAGAACTGCGGATCCTTGCTCAACGCAACTGAATTAATTGATGCAAGATGCAAAATATGCGGAACAAAGCCAATAACAAAAGAAACAGAGCATTTGTTTATTGATTTGCCAAAGCTTGCCCCTCTTCTTGAAAAATGGATTAATGAGCAGTCTGTAAAGGGAAGATGGTCCCAGAATGCAAAAACAATGACAGATGCATGGATAAGAGACGGTTTAAGAGAAAGGTGCATAACCCGCGATTTAAAATGGGGAATTCCTGTTCCTTATCCTGGTTTTGAAAAAAAGGTTTTTTACTCATGGTTTGACGCTCCGATAGGTTATATTGGAATAACAAAAGAGTGCAGAGAAGACTGGAAGCAATGGTGGTTTGGCAATGATGTAAGGCTAGTGCAGTTCATGGGAAAAGACAACATTCCATTTCATACTGTTTTGTTTCCTGCATCTTTAATTGGAACAAAAGATAATTATGTTTTGCTCGACAGAATCTCATCAAATGAATACATTAATTATGAAGGAGGCCAGTTCTCAAAAAGCCGCAACTTGGGTGTTTTTGGGGATGATGCGATAAAAACAGGAATTCCAGCAGATATTTGGAGATATTATATTATGGTTAATCGGCCTGAAAAAGCAGACACTGACTTTTCATGGGAGGATTTCCAAAGCAAAATCAACAATGAACTTGTTGCAAACCTTGGAAACTTTATCAACAGGACTATATCTTTCATAAACAACTACACTGATTCAAAAGTTCCTGAAGCAAAGTTAGATGAAAAAGACAATGCTTTTTTACAAGAGATAAAAAAAGAGATAAAAAAAGCAACAGAGCTTTTAGATGACATACAATTGAAAGATGCTCTTAAGAGCATAATGCACATTTCAAAAATGGGCAACCAATATTTTCAAGAAACACAGCCATGGAAATCAATAAAAGAAAACAAGGTTAAGGCAGAAACATGCTTAGCAGTATGCGCAAATATCACAAAAGATTTGGCTGTTATGATAAGGCCCTATATGCCTGAAATATCCAACAAAATATTTAATCAGCTTAATATCAAAGAGAAAAATTGGAATGATTTAGGAAAATTGTCTATTGAAAAAAATCATAAGATAAACAAGGCAGAGCCATTATTCAGCAAGCTTGAAGATGAGGATATAACAAGATTTAAAAAAGAGTTTGGAGGCAAAAGAATGCAGGAAAAAACAGATGAAAGAAAAGACCCGTTTGCAAAACTTGACTTAAAGGTTGCAAAAATAATAAGCGTTGAAGACCATCCTGATGCTGAAAAATTGTTGGTTATGAAAATAAACATAGGTGATGAGGAAAGGCAGATAGTAGGAGGAATTAAAAAGTATTATTCAAAACAAGAGCTTGTAGGAAGGAATCTTATTGTTGTTAAAAACCTTAAGCCGATTGTTTTGAGGGGCAAGGAAAGCAAAGGAATGCTTCTTGCGGCAATGGAAAAACAGGGTGATGAGGAAAATGTAAAGCTGCTTTCAGCAAAAAACAGCAATCCTGGAGATGATGTTTTTATTGATGGAATTGATAAACAGCCAAAAAAACATCTTGGTTATAATGAGTTTAAAGAAGTAGAGATGAGAACTGATTCAGAAGGACATGTCATTTACGATGGAAAGCAATTAAAAACAGGGAAAGAACAAGTAACTGTTGAGGGAGTTAAAGAAGGAGCTCTAATAAGATAAGGTATTTTTAAAAACAAAAGCTTTATATATATTTTATAAGAATTAGTGTATAGAGGGAATATGTTGAGGAAAAGAGGCCAGGTAAGCGTATTTATAATTATAGGGATTCTGTTAATTCTTTTTATGGGCATAGCTTTGTTGATAAGATCAATTATAACAAAAGACACAGAGCAGCAACCAGAGGACATTCCGTCTGAGTTTTATCCTATAAAGATATTTATTGAACAGTGCATAAGCAGCACTGCATCAGAGGCAATACAATTAATAGGTGAATCAGGAGGCTATACAAACTTAGATGAGTTTGGGATAACACATACATCTGACCCAACAACATCTCAGGCAGTTCAGTTTTCTCCTGAAAGCTCTTTAAACGTTGCATACTGGTGGTATCTTAGAAGCGCTAATGACTGCTCAGGAAACTGCGAGTTTTCATCAGAGATGCCTTACTTAAAAAGCGAATATGATAAGGGGGAGGAAAGGTCTTTTATGGATTCTTCAATTGAGGCCCAGATTGACAGGTATGTAAATCAAAACCTAAAAGAATGTTTAAATGGTTTTCGAGATTTTGAAGCGCAGGGATTTACAGTAACAGAACTTGGCAATGTAACAGCCACAACAACAGTAAGAGACAAAGATGTTCTTGTTTCAGTAGAATACCCTATTGAAATAAAAAAAGGAAATGTTAAGTCAAAGGCCTCAAAATTCTTTACAGAGATCCCAGTGATGCTTAAAGATGTTTACGAGCTTGCCTTCATGATAACCAGCGATGAAATAAATTATCATTTCCTTGAGATAAATACTCTTAACTTGATATCTGCTTTCTCTGATATTGATAAGAACAAGCTTCCTCCGATGGCAGGTTCTGACTTTCAGCTAAAGGCTCCAGTTTACTGGACAAAGCCTGATGTAGAAACAAAGATCGAGGAAATGCTTATGAGCTATATTCCTTTATTGCAGGTTAAAGATACATTAAACTATCAAGACAGAAGTTCAGGAGACACTATAAAAGATGGAATATATGAGCAAATGACAGTTCCCTCATATGGAGACAATTACAAAAGGATTGCATCCAGTTTCACCTATCTTGGATGGTGGCCTATATACTTTGACATAAACTCAAGATCTGGATTGATAATGCCTGAATCAGCCACATCAACCTTTTTACCAATAAATATTGGAATACAAAGGTATAATTTTGCTTATGATGTTTCATATCCTGTTGTTATAACCTTAAACAGCCCAGATTCTTTTAATGGACAAGGATATCCATTTAAGTTTGCGCTTGAAGCAAATATAAGAAACAACCAACCGATGAACTCCTCGTTTGTTTCATTAGAGGGATTTGGTGAAGAGCAATCAATGTTTTGCGACATAGATAAGAGAAACAGCGGAGATATTACAATAAAAGCATTTGATGCCCAAACAAAACAGTCGCTGGATGGAGTGATGGTTTATTATTCATGCGGAGATGAGTCATGCTTTATAGGCCAAACAGAAATAATGGATAACGAAGCAGTTCTTGAAACAAGACTTCCAATATGTGCAGGAGGAACTATAACATTTACAAAGCCTGACTACATTGGATATTCCAAATTCTTAAATACTGAAGTCGACAAGAGCACAATACTGCCTGCTGTTAATCTCGAGCCAATTCAGATAAAGAATATAGGCGTTAAAAAGAAAAATCTTGTTAAAAAAGATGGAGTTTGGACTTTCCAAACTAATCCGATATCTTTATCATGGAATGAACAGGCAATAGTCTTTCTTGAAAGGATAGGAAAAGAAGGAGAGGAAGACTTCACAGCTGTCGCTGAATACAAGGGAGGACAATCAAGGCCTTCTGAGATAAGAATAGCTCCTGGAAAATACAAGGTTAATATCCAGCTTATGCTCAATAGTAAAATTGTTATTCCTGAAAGAACAGAGAAAATATTGGGAATTATACCAATAGCAAATATTCCTGAGATTGAGTTTGAGCCATATCCTGCAGGCGGTGTAATTTTTGATGAAACAAATGCATTTGAAATAAAAACAACAAATTACAACGCAATCGAATTTTACAGCATATATATTAACATACCCTCAATACCTCAATCAGAGAGAGTTCATGAAGATATTGAGGAAATGGGCAAGATAGAGGATTATTCAAAATACTATAGAAAAAGCCTAGAGCCGAGTTTAAGATGATAAAAAAAATATCAGCAATGTTTGCAATAATGCTAATACTTGTGCTTCCTGTTTACAGCGCAAGCGTCTTTGCATCAATAAACAACATAGGTGTTTTTGGAGATAATAATTTTAATGGTTTTAGGAAAGAAGATGATGTAACATTTGTAATTGCAAATGTATCAATAAGCGGAGATAATGATATAGGGCCTCAGCAGGTTTTTTTCAATGAAAATCAGCGATTTACTGGATGTGAAGCATCAGGAGATTACTTCACTTGTATTTTAGGATTAAATAAAAACACATTAAAGCCAGATACTTACAAATTTACCATAAGGCTTAAAGACGACTTAGGAAGAACAGTTGATTATCAAGAAGAAAGTTATGTTGTTGACTCAAGGGCTCCTTTGATAACAGCTTTTAGTGTCCTGCCGAAGGTTACAAAAAAAGGTAATTTTACTGTTCAATATGATATAAGGGATTATTCTTATGGAACAACTCCTGGATCATGTATTGATAAGATTATCATTTGCAAGGATGACCTTTCAAATATTATACAAGAAATAAAGATGAATGGGGCATCATGCCTTGACTCCAAGAAAATTGAGCTTAAGACATCTGACTTTGTATCATCAACTGGCTCTGCTGATATATGCATAATTGCATATGATATGCTTGGGCAGGCATCTGAAATGAAATGCGAAAAGCTGACCGTTGATGAAAAATCTCCTGATATTAAAACAGACTCTTTTAAGATAACCAATACTGATGGGAGTGAGATAGGATATGTTTCAACAGAAGCAAAATCAGCCATAATATATATTGAGGTAGAAGAGGAATTAATTTCAAAGGTTAATGCTGATTTATCTGAGCTTAACAGCGAGTCATCCTATAAAAGCAGAGATGCTGAATGCATAAAAAAAGATGATGTTTATGAATGCAGATGGCCTGTAACAATAAAGCTTTCTGAGAGTGAGAAGGCAAACATAAAAATAAAGGCAGAAGATTCCGTAGGAAATTCTGCTGAAAAAACAGTTACCCATGCATTTAAGTTTGATAAAAACAGCCCAGTGGTTAAATCAATATCCAACGAAGAAGGAACAGGAGAAATTATCAGCAAAAACACTAATCTTGTTTCAAATGTTGAAGAAAAAGAATCTGGATTAAGCCTTGAGAATGTATGGGTGAATATAGGAAACAACAAATTAAAGGCAGATAAATGCGTTCAAGAGGGAGACAGCTGGAATTGTTATTTTAATGACTTGGTTTTGAATGCTGCTGATGGCTCTCCTGTTGTTGTTTCAGTAAGCCCTGACTCAAAGGATGATATTGGAAATAAATTTGACTTAACAAAAGGTGTTTCTTCTGAAACATTTGTTATTGATTCAAAAGCGCCTTACTTATTAAGCAGGATTGAGATAAAAAGAATTGATAACCAAACATATCCAGTAGAGGATTTTGTTTCAGGAGACAGGCTTAATATAAAAGCAGCATTAAATGAAAGAACAGACTTAACTGCTTCTGCTGACTTGTCTGCGATAGGGTTTGGAGAAGAAGAAAAAGGTTCATGCTCTAAGGAGGGAGAGTATTGGATTTGCGAATGGAATACAGCACCCATTCCTTCAGGACCAATAAAAGGAAATCTTAATTTTAAGTTTTCAGATGTAGTTGGAAACTCCCTTACAGAAAGTGTTCCTATAAATGTGATAGGTCTTGATTATGAAGAAAACCCTGACTATTGGTATGTTGAAAGAATTGATAAATCACCCAATGCAATTGACAGGCAGACAGCTGCATTGATAACCCATAAAGAGTATGTTCATGTTTTTCTTGAACCAATATATGATTGCGGAACATCAATACTTGCTATGGACCTTGAGTGCAGCGGAGACACTAATTATATACAGGGCTATGAGCTGATTAATAAAAATTCAGAAGACCCATACATAACCATTACATTAAACCAGCAGGAGATGCCTGAGAACTCTTTATCTTTAAAATGCAATCTGCTTTTGATATCAAGAATCTGCGGAGGGGATACGATAGCTGCAAATGTTGAGGAACAGCCAGTTGAATTTACAGTTGACTTTTACAACATGCCTCTTGGCGAAATAAGCGATAATGTAAAAAACAAGATAAGAGAAGCGCAGGACAGCTGGCTTGTTGAGCAGGAATGGTTAGGCGAGCTTGATAAGTGGATAACCTGGGCTGAGAGGATTTGCGGGCTTCTTGACACATGGGGAAAGGTAAACCAGGCATTAAGCGATATTGAGGGTCTGCTTGATGTGCTGAGCTTTTCATTCATAGGCCAGGCAACAAAAGAAAGTTTCAAGGAATTTTTAGTGACCAGTGATAATTGGCACCAGAAGGTTATTGACAGCCAATATAACTTATGTAAATACATTTCATGCGATAAAACATTGTGGGGAGATTGGTACACTGATATTATAGGCAAAAATAGCAAGGCCCTGGGAGAGAGTGGTTTTGTTGCAACTATCTGGCCTCAGAACCCAAAAGACAGCATTGTGCTAAGCCTTGCCACTGGATGCTTACCAGGAATAGTCCACAACCTGCAAAAAAGAAGGCAGATTGAATGCTATTATATATTATGCCTAAAGAATGCAGCTGTAGAAGGTGTTCCTTTTTATTCATGCGATGCGCAGAAATCTTATTTGGAATGCATGTTTATTTACGGAGAGATTTTCCAAATTATTCCTTTTGCAGGATTTTTCAAGAATCTTGCAGGCCATATAGAAACGATATTTTCCGACCCGCTTGGAATGATATTCGCAGGATTAAACTTTTTCTGCGATATGCAACGACCTGGAAAACCTCATGCAGGATGCATCCTTGCACACTTAGTTCCAACATTAGCTGAGATAACTGAAGACATAGCCGGGCTTTTTGATACAAAGAGCTGGCAGGTAGGCGATGTCTGCGAGGAGGCCCTGAAGTCAGTTGATGATTTAACCAAAAACATAGGCTCATCAGAATCAGAAGATGAAACATCTGAAGATTCATCAGAAACCACACAAGAAGGCCAAGGCCAAACAACCGAAGAAGGAGAAGAGCAAGGTGAAAATGAATAAAACTAAACTTGCAATCACATTGATTTTGTTTATGCTATTATCATCTATTAAAGTTATTGCTGATGGACCAGTATGGGAGAAAAAAAGTGAATTTCTGGATGTAGGATACAGAGAAGATGAAGTGCTCCTTAATTTTAAAAATGTGCGTCATACTGTAGAAGATGAAATAGATGCAACTTTGTCTAAATCATATTATGAAAAGTTAGAAGAAAAACTAATAACAATAAATCCAATTGCTATAACATTTGATTATTCAGGAGAGCATTGCTATGTAGCATGGAGAGAAGATAATAATCTTTATAATAATAAGGAGTATTATGGATTTGTATATGAAGTCTTTTACGACCAAGATGGAAAAAAAGAGATGGATAAACTAACTGGGATTGAAAAGGATTCTACAGAAGAGAGTCAAACTAAGCTTGAGATTACAGAATATAATAGTGATGGAACAGTTAGTTATAAGGCTGAATATTATGAAGATGGTAGTATACGCAATGAATGGGATTACGAAGCAGGTATTTTTTATAAAGAACCTGAGACTGAACCAGAGTATACTCTTTCATTAGAAGAAGAGAAAAGTGACCTAAGGGCAGCAATAAAAGAGGATATTGCTAGAGGAGATGGTAACTTAGATAAGACTGAAGAAGTTATTGATAAAATAATACCTCCTTCATTAGAAGAAGAGAAAAGTGACCTAAGGGCAGCAATAAAAGAGGATATTGCTAGAGGAGATGGTAACTTAGATAAGACTGAAGAAGTTATTGATAAAATATATTCAAAACCAGATTGGGAACAGATTGAAGAGTTAGATTTGATGAGAATAGAAAATCTAAAAGCATTACAGGAAAAAGAATCATTCCTTAATCATTTAGACATTTTAACAGATAAGTATAAAGAAGGCGGGAAGGAAGCATTGAGTCCAGAAGATTTAGATTGGCTTAGGGGTGCAGGGGATAAGGCCGAAATCTACATTAAGGAACTTGACGAAGATCAGATAGGCGTAATCGAAAAAATAAGTCTAATGGATAATTTAGATTTCTTATTGGATAAATATAAGAAATGGGCTGATGGTGAAGGGCCAGAACTTACTGAAGCTGAAAAACAATATCTTAAAGATGCAGAGTGGGAATTAGGAAAATTTAATACGATGATTTATGGAAATGATAAGATTACCAGCATATACGAGCTTAGTTATGAGCAAAGAACTGTAATCGATTATGCAAGGCAAACAGCTGCAAAGGTTTTTTATGATTCTGTCAGGGCCGCTCGTGGTGGAATAGCCCTCTCTAACTTATTAAATAGCTGGCTGGACTGGGACTTTATGATGAAATGGAGGGAAAAGAGTGATGAATTCTTCTCCCAGACTGTTATTGGAAGGATAATAAGCGGAAGATGGGAGGAAAGCATATGCCACGGCAATCTTGACAGTATTCCAAATAGTGTCGCTGTTGTGAATGTAAATGGAGTTATGGGATTTGCAGCGCATGTTGAGGGAGAAAGAAGCAAAGCCATAATAACAAACAACCAAACATTTTACTTCTATAAAATAACCTTTGCTGTCAATCCTCCTATTGATAGCGAAGAAAAAATACAGTTTGAGCTGCTGATTGACGGCAAGAGAGCTGATATTGACAATGATGGCAGGGCAGACAAAAAAGAACTTAATGCAGGGGAAAATTATATAGGAGCAGGAGAAAATGCAGTGGTAAGATACAAAGACAAAATTTACAAAGAGGTATGCCTTAAATTTTATAACACAGAAAATTTAAACAATGAATTCAAAGGCTCATTAAAGGACCATATGCTTTGCAACAATATTGTTGTGTTGGATATAAAACAGAGCGATATATCAAAGCCAGCACAAACAACAACCGGCTCCGGAACAACAGCAGCATCAGATGCGTGGTAAAATGGATTATATAAAACTGTTAATAGAAAGCTTTAAGCTAAACAAGAAAACATGGAGCATAACTGCCGCCTATGACTTAGTTTTGATTTTAGCATCTTATATTCTATTGTTTATATGGTCACTGTGGATGAACTCATTAATTTCAAAAACAAATCTTGATATTACTGAATTAACAGAAGAGATAATAGCAGATGTTGCATCATTAAAAAACTTTTATTATGGAACATTAATCTCTTTTTTAGTTTTGTTTTTGCTTGTTTTTGTAGTATGGTCTTTTTTCAAGGGAATTATATGGTGCGTGATATCAGACAAGCACTTTAATTTAAGCTATTTCAAGAAATTTCTTTTGCTTAACCTTGCATGCATACCCTTATATATAGTTGTATTTGCTGTTTTTTTAATAGCTGCAATAATATTTAACTACTTGTTTTTATTGATTTCAACATCAATGCAAAACAGCTCATTGGCTGTTGTGTTTATCTCTGTTTTATTTTTGATTGTGTTTGCACCATTGGTTATTTATATTGCTATACTGCCTTCGTTGGTCTATTATTATTTTACGAAGAAGAACAGCATAAGAGAATCTTTCAATAAAATGTTTAACACAGCAATAAAGAAGATTCATCTTTTTTATGTTCCATGTCTTATAATAACTGTTGTTTTTGTTTTGTTATCAATCATAACAACTCCTTTGGGTTTGCTTCCTGAAACAACAATTTTTCTAATCTTTTTGGTAATCCTTGTTTTTTATGTTTCATGGGCAAGGATTTACATAGTCTCTTTTGCTGAATCATTAAATAAAAAACACCACAAGATTTAAATATATATTGTAATAGGTTGTTCTTAAGTGGATATCATGAAAAAAAGAGGTCAGGTAACTGTATTTATTATATTGGGAATCTTCATTCTTATGGCTACAATCCTCATTTTTTATTATATAAACCGCACGTATTTTACTCCTGATGTTGTTGTTCCGCAGCAAGTTGCACCAATAAAAAATTATGTTGAAAGCTGCATATATGATGTTGGCAAGGAAGCCATAATAATTATGGGAATACAGTCAGGATATGTTGAAATTCCAGAGGAAATATCCATGGACTCTGATGCATATATCCTTGTTGGAGGGTCGGTAAAAACGCCTTACTGGTACTTAAATGGAGAGGATATATCACCAACAATGGAAGATATGCAATCTCAGATATCAGACTATGTTTATAAAAATATGAAGAACTGCCTGAAAAACTTTTCTGGTATTGACGAATTCATAATAGAAGAAAAAGATAATATTACTGTTGAAACAAGCATTGCAGAAGAAGAGGTTGTAATAAAGCTGGATTATACCTTGATAATAAAAAACAGAAAAGGAGACAGAATAACAGAATGGTCATTGTACTCTAACTCAGTTCCTGTAAGGCTAAGGAGGATATACAGGCTTGCAAAAAATCTCATGAACGCAGAAAATAAAGATATGTTCTTTGAGAGAAAAACAATTGACCTTATGGCACTTGACCCCGAAATACCTTTTACTGATATGGAATTTTCATGCACTAATCTCGAATGGAGCAAAACAGAAATCAAAAATACTGTCCAGGAACTACTGTATTATAATCTGCCAAAGATAAGGATTGACAGGACAGACTATATTCCTTTCCTTTATCCAGACTCGGTATACAAAGAATTCCAAAGCATAAATATTGAAAAAGACCCAATACCAGAAAACATTCCAGATGATCTATATGAATACAACCAATTTTTCTGGAAGCCATTAAGCGAGAGTTTCAATGACATGAAAGTCGGCGTAAGGTATATGAAAGATTGGAGCATGCAGCTTGAAGCAAACCCGAGCAATGGTGATTTGATGAGCTCAAACATGTTTGAAGGAGATTCAGAATATTTAAGCATGTTCTGCATAAATTTGTATCATTTCACTTATGATATAGTTTACCCTGTTGAAATAGCAATAAGGGATGAAAAATCATTTAACGGCGAGGGTTATGTTTTCAGGTATGCCTTCCCTGTTTTAATAAAGCAAAACAGCCCTGACAGGTCAGATTTTGATATAACAAAACTTGACACTTATGTAGATGCAGGATTCTGCAATGACCTTACTGAAGAGGAATACATAATACAGGTAAGAGACGCAAGAACACAGCTAGAGATTGATAATGCAAGCATTATATTTGAGTGTGTAAAATACAAGTGCAATCTTGGGTTTACAGAAGCGGATGCAAACTCATACCGCCTAAAAACAAAGATTCCTTCTTCATGTGTAAACGGGATAGTAAAGGCAAGCAAGGAAGGGTATCTAAAACAAGAAAAACAGATAGATGAAAAGAATGTGCTAATTGAGATGGAACCTTTGAAAAAATTTGATTTTCAGGTAATGAAAGTTGATGAGTCAGGACAAAAAAGTCTTGCCAGTGATGAAACAGCTGCAATATACATAAAATCAGTTAAAAAAGATTATAACATTTTTGCATTATATCCAAAAGAAGAGGGCATGAAATACATAGAGCTTATCAACAATAATGCAGACTACTCCATAGAGATTTTCCTTATGAAAGGTAATGACTTAATTGGAGGTTATAAAGCGGATTGGAATATTGAATATAATGATATTAATGGAAAAAACATGATTATCTTTTATGCTTATGACTTTGGAAAAGCAGAAACAAATGATAAAAAAATAGAAATGGTAAGCTTCCTAAATAAAAACAAGAATAATGTAGATTTAATACCTAAATTTAGTTGAAAATGGAAAACACCAAAACAAAGATATTGTCAATTTTCATGATAATGCTAATCCTAGTCATTCCTTTCTATACTTCATCTGTTTTTGCCCAGGATGAACAGACAGTTGTCGATAAGACTCCTCCCTCAATAACAATAAAAGACCCTCCTAAAGAGGTAACAGTGCCGTCTTTGGAGATTCAAGGGACAACAACCGAGCCCGTTTCTATTGAAACTAATGTTAACTCTAACTATCACAGCACTTTACCCTCAAACCAGGACAATACATTCATGATACAGATAGCTCTGCAGCAGGGGGAAAACAATATAGAAATCAAGGCAACAGATGCAGGTGGAAACTCTGTTGTTAAAAATTTTGAGATTTACTGCGATTCGCAGCATCCGCAGATAATGTACAACAACATACATGAGCTCAGCCCATCATATATTGCAAAGCGAAAAATCAGAGGGACAGTAAACAAGCCTGATATGGATATCACAGTTTATGTGGATAATAAAAATAAATTTGAGGGCAAATCTGATTCTGAAGAAAGCGGGGATGGATTGTATAATTTTGAAGTTGAGATACTCCTTGAAAGAACTGTTTATATTGACGGAACAGGGAAAGTAACAACCCAAGAGGAGAATACATGGCAAAATCCAATAAAGATAGTTGCAATAGACAAGAATGGAAGAGAAGCAACTGCTGAAGGAACTATAATATATACAATGTGTGGATATGGCTCTGACTGGAGTGTAAAAACAACAAAGGTGACTCCAGAGGTTATAATACCAGAACATCTTATAATGGGGATTGCACAGTTCAGTTTCTCAGCGAATTTAAGCTATTTAGGCAATGCTGACACAAGCAAGGTTATTATAACAAGCCCTCCTCAGATTACAAGATATGACCTAAGCCAGGCAGACATGGAAGAAAAGAAAGGCCTAGTGTTTAAGGAAAGATATTATCAAGAGATTTTCAGCGGTGCAACACCTTTCTGCAATGAGGATAATGACAAATGTTATTTTGTTGTTAATCTTAATTCCTGGCCTTATTCAAGAGAAGAGCTCCAGAATGTTACATTTATAAAAATACCCCTGAGGATGGACATCTATTATAAGTATGAGGACATTAATGGAAATATAATTGAAAACACCCAGAGAAACTGCTGGGATATCAGCATAATGGTTGACAAGGAAATTCCAGTAGACAAAATACCAAAAAACCTGCTTAATAAATCAATTAACTTTCTTAACAAAAGTATAACTTTAATTGATAAAATAAAAAAGCCGATTGATACTGCTAAACAAATCGCTTTTGTTGGATGTGTTGTCTCATGGGTAGTTCATTTCATCAAATCTGTGATGGTTGAGTTTTCATGTGTTATAGTAAAAGATAATGCAATAAAAGCATTGATAGATGGACAAGAAACCTGCGTTGCGCCTGCAACAAGCACTGGTGAAATACTTGACTGCACTGCATGCCTCCAGAACCTTAAGGAATTAAGGAAAATTGAAGAGATAAGAAACTGGGTATGCGACAGGACATTCTGCCCAAGTGTGCCAACCCTGGACTACCATACACAGACATATATGGACACCATAATAGATAAAAACCTTTGCCGTGAAACTGGACAAGATTCAGTAAAATGCGAGGAGGAGTATAAAAGAGCATGGGATTCTGCATTTGTTATGCTTGATGAGTGGGAGAGAGCAACTGCTGAAGAAGGGGAAAGAGAGGAAAGCTTCTTTGATAAGATTTCAGAAGGTTTGCAGTTCTGCAAAAAGTCAAAAGAGCAAAAAACTCAGGCCATCACGGTGGGATATGGAAATGACCAAAAAATCTATATTATTGAGGATAATGGAGATGTAAGGATTGCTTCTAATTCATTAAAGATTGAAGATGTTGAGAAGGAAAATAAAATCCCGGAAGGTGTCAAAGTTGAAGAAGGCAAAGGAGAGGTATATTATATTTATGAAACACAAGAACCATTGAAAGTAGATGAAAAGGGTTATTTCCGTTATCCAATAAAAGAGCCAATTAAATTCTATGAAAATCAAAAAGATGGTAGGATTTATGTTTGCCCTAATGATAACCTTTGTAATGATGATAATGAAGATATTAAAATGGTTAGTGAAAAAAAATTTTACATCAATGAAAAGGGAGAAATCCAAATTTGGGAAGATGACACTGATAAAAAGTATAAACCCTTTACAACCGAAGATAACACTTACAACACTCTTTATATAGATATTAAAGATAACATAAATATCTATAGTGAAAACACAAGGGAAGTTAATATAAAGAAGTTGCCTACTAGTGTCCAGTCAGCAAGAGGCATAGAGGGCCAAAACAACTATATCCTTGACCCTACCTCTGATTTCATAAGGAGTGTGCAGGCCGTATGCCTGCCTGCTGTGTCAAGCTGGCTTAATATGTGGAAACAGATGCTTACTGCAGTAAAACAGTGCTTTGAATCAATAATGATAACTGGGCAGGGAAGCACGGGTGTTTGCAAGGCTGTCTTAACAACCTATGTGTGTGATATAGTCTATGATGTAATAAGGTGCACAACAGACTCTTTTGCATTAGGCGCTGGAGAAGAGGCCTCGGCAGGACTTGTGGGTATAGCACAAAAGTTATCAACTGCAGGAAGAACTGTTTCTGATTCCATTTCAGCAAGATACGGACAGACAGGAATGTATGATGTGATGTTCAACCAAAGAAAGCTTATACACTCAACATGCTTATGGGCATTCACAGGAGACTGGGGCCAGTTTGACCTTGATGCTACCTTAAGCACTGAATTAGGTACGATGAGTATTGGAAGCCAAGGATTGCTTTACCCAGCCACAAGGCGTTTCATTGGCTCTAATCCTTTAGAGTATGGAAGAACCACTTATGTTTACCATATCGGAGCTGGAATAATAGCTGGCTCAGAAGTTAATTATAAGGTTTATCTTAAATGCTCAAATGACAACTCATGTCCAGAAGGAAGGTGTGACTGCTTTTACAAGGGGAAAGAAGAATTATATTCTATTGATGCAGGAAGTTTAAAGGCAGGAGAAATATATAATCAAGAATATTATATACAGGAGCCAGACCGGCCAGTAAGGTATGACAAGGCAGTTATTGAATGGAGCTGGACAGACAATAATGGTATAAGCCAAACAGAAACTATTGTTAAAGACTTGCAGGAAAAAGGAGAGGGCACTCCAGAGGAATGCAAACTTGACCCAAGCAGCGGCGAATTCAGATGCGCTTATATAATAGGAAAATACGGCGATGCAAGGATTGTTGACATACTTCCATCTGATGGAAGAGACCTTGACGAAGAGCCATATTCAAGGAAAGAACCAATTAACTTTGATGTAATAGTGCATGTTGAAAGCCCTGATCCAACTAATCCAATTCCGAAATATGTTAAATGGAGTCTAAGGGACAGCAAAAACAAAATGCTTTATAATGACTTATACAAAATAGAAAAAAATGGACTTTCGGAAGAAGAAGTTCCAAATAAAAAGGTTGAACAATTATGCTGTGGAAGCGTTTCTGACGCAGAATCAACCGAAAAACTAGAAGATTATCCTGAACTTGATTTAACTATTTCAAAAACGCCTAATGAAGATATACAGTTTGCAGTAACCTTAAAAGAGGATTACTACAAGATTTATGATGTTACGAAAGAAAACAGCGAATGGAAAATAAAAGACCCTGAAGTTATTGATGAAGGAATATACAATAAGGATTATGGAATTGAATATAATGGGGTTACAATAAAAATTGATTCAGATTTAAGCGATGATAAAGAAAAGGCCGCAGTTATTGTTTTGAGGAGAAGAACAACAGCACAGGATTGCATTGAAGGCGAGGAAAATATGCACTTCAAGGTTGAGCTGCTTCATTCCAAGACTACTGAAGACCACGAAGGAGAATGCTGCGCAAAGAGAATAGATATAGAGGACATAAAATTCACTGTTGACTGCAATGAATATGATAATGAAGATGAAGAAGAAAATGAAGAGGATAAAGAAGAACAAGAAAACGATAGTTAATTATTTTTCTGATGCTTTTATATTAATAAAGAAAAATCCATTATACTTTTTCATCCCGGTTTTGATTGATATTACATTTATATTTGCATTCTTTTTTGTTTATCACTTTTTCCTTTCAAAAATAATGAATAATTTCTTCTCTCTTTTGATGATGACAGGAAATTCTATTCAAGGAATAATTGAGGAAAGCCCTGAATCAGTATTGCTTATGCATCAAATGAATTCAGCAATAACAACAATCATATGGTGGGTTATAGGTCTTATCATTTCAGCTTATTTTATCTATTCCATATTCCAGTCAGCAAGCTGGTTTTTTGCTGGAAAGATTGTCCATAAGAAATTGATGTTTTGGCATTATATAAAAAAATTTTTTGCTGTTCATATAATCTGGCACATTGCTTTTATTTTGATATCCTATTTTTATGTAAGGTCTGTTTTATTAACAGATATTTTTAAGATATCCTCAAGTTTAGGATATGTAAGACCAATATCTATGTTTTTTATTATTATTTTAACTTATTTTTCATTGATATCTTATGCACTAATCGCAGAAAAAGGATTCAGGAAATCGATTAAAGGATGCTTTGTCATAGGTTTCAAAAGATTCTTTATTTTAATTTGTTTTTTTGCTGTTTTTGCAGTAATCTTTTTGATTATAGACATTTTGCTTAGGATTATTTTCTTAATAAGCGATTCAGCCATGTTAATAATAGGCATAATTATAATATTTCCAATAATAACATATTTCAGGATTGTTTTAATTTCATTAATAAAGGATTTCTCGAGATAAAAACAATTATAAAACAAAAGTTTTTTATATCTATTGCTTTACAAAAAAAGTGATGGAAAAGCCGGAAACTATTGAAAATCAAGAATGCCCGATTTGCAAAACAAAAAATCTTTCCATGACTCAGGAAGAGATAGAGATTCCTTTTTTCGGAAAAACTTTTGTTTTTTCCATGACATGCTCTAACTGCAAATATCATGTTGCAGATGTTGAGGCAGCTGAAACAAAAGAGCCGATAAAGCAGACAATAGAGATAAGTTCTGAAGAAGATATGAAGATAAGGGTAATTAAGTCATCACAGGCAACCATAAAGATTCCCCATATAACTACAATAACTCCCGGACCCGCATCAACCGGCTATATAACAAATATAGAAGGAATTTTAAGGAGGGTTAAGCACCAGGTTGAGGTTCTTGCTGATGAAGCAGAAGACAATGATGAAAAAAAGAAAGCAAAAAAGATGATTAAGAAGCTTAATAAGGTTATGTGGGGAGATGAAAAATTAAAGATAACAATAGAGGACCCAAGCGGAAACTCAGCTATAATTTCAGACAAAACAGAATCATCAAAATTAAGATAGTTTCTATTATAAAATAGTAACATTTTTATATTTCTGATTTAATATAATCTTTATGACAATAAAAGTAGGGATTATAGGCGGCTCGGGGATTTATGACCCAAGTATACTTGAAAATGTAAGAAAAATAAAAGTTCATACTCCTTATGGAGCACCTTCTGATTTAATAACAGCAGGAAGATTAAAAGGAAGAGATGTTTTCTTTATTCCAAGGCACGGACCCAAGCACACGATAAATCCAACCGATGTAAACTACAGGGCTAACATATATGCCTTAAAAAAACTTGGAGTAACACATATATTAGCGCCATCTGCAGTTGGTTCTCTTA
>JAQTRH010000005.1 GCA_028711925.1 Candidatus Nanoarchaeia archaeon
CATGGGAGCCCTTATTCCCATTGCAACAGTGCCTATTTTTCTTTCCATTTTAAACTATTTCAAAGAGGACCATATAGTCCTTTTTCTTTTGATTGTTTACTTGAGTTTATTTGAAACCTTAAATCTCCTGAATCTATTTTTTTATGAATCTCTTTTATGCTCTTACAATTCTTTACATGAAATCCTGATATGATTCCATCTATGATTAAAGGAACCCATTCATGTATTGAGTCTCTATATTTTACATAGCCTGAAAATCCTTGAGGGAGTCTTGAATAACCTCTTATTCCACTTACATTTGCTTCCTTGGAACCCATCCCTCTGTAACCCTTTATAGGAAGCCCTGATTGAGGGTCAATGATCACATCTCCCGGACTCTCCTCTGTTCCTGCAAGCATATTCCCTAGCATTACAGCATCTGCTCCAACTGCTAATGCCTTAACTATATCACCAACCTGCTTTATTCCTCCATCTGCAATTGTCTTCATTTTTTTAGTTGTTTTCGCGCAATCATAAACTGCTGAAACTGGTGCGCTTGATATTCCTATAGCACCAGCTGTTGTGCATATTGACCCAGAGCCCTGCCCGCATCTATAGGCATCAAGCCCCCATTTTTCAAGGGCTTCGCATGCTTCTTTAGTTGAAATGTTCCCTCCTATAAGTAACTTATCGGTGTATTTTTTCTCGATATATTTTGCCATATCTCTTTCATACTTTGTGTAGCCCTGGCTTGTGTCTATAATACAGCCGTCTGCCCCTGCATTAAAGCATTTTTCCAGTCTTTCGTATGCAATTTCAGGCCTTGTCTCAACAGCAAACAAAACCCTTAATCTCTTTTTATCATCTTTAGTTGCGAGTGGATATTCCTCGTTTTTATCTAGGTCGCTCCTTGTAACAAGATATTTTAAATTTCCATTCTCAACTATGGGCAAAGACAGTATATGATTGTCCCAAAGCATATCATTTGCTTCGTCAAGAGTGATTGGCCACTCTGCCATTATCAATTTCTCAAGAGGAATCATCCTTTCCTTAACCATAAGATTTGTGTGTTTTGTCCTTGAGTAATCCTGTTTTCTTAAAATTCCAACAACCTTTCCATGTGATTTTCCATTTTCAGTAACTGGAAAAGTGTCTATTGCTGATTTTCCAACCTTATGTTCTTCTCCTATCTTTATTGTTTCATATATTTTGTGTTCTGGAGAAACAGTAACCGGGTTTTCTATAAAGCCGTTTTCAAATCTTTTTACTTGTTTCACTATCTCTGCCTGCTTATCAATGTCTAATGAGCCATCAGGGTTCTTAAAATTATAATGAATGCATCCAATCCCTCCCTGAAGAGCTATCGCAATGCACATCTCAGCATTTGTTACTGTATCCATCGGAGAAGCTATTATAGGTGTCTTAAGAACAACGTTTTTGCCCAGGCTTGTTTCAAGGTTTATCTCTTCCCTATCTATATCAGTAAAAGAGGTATCAAGAATTGTAAAATCATCATAGTTTATTCCCAGGCCCTCTTTAAACAGTTTTTCTGCAGAAATCCCTGATTTTGAACTTTCCATTAAATAATATAGAAAAATACCTTATTTAAAGATTTATATTGCAAAAAATAAAGATTAAAAAAATTATTTTATATAGTAGACAGCATTTACATAAGCAGTCACATCAACAGTTGAAGGCGGCACTATTGCGCTTACTTCTTTCACTGCCTCAGCACCAGCTGCCATGTCCATGTCTATTGCATACCTTTGAGGATAGTAATTAAAGCTTCCTTCTGAAACAGTCTTTACTCCGCCAAGATTGAATCCCATGCTTTCTGCCAATGTTTCTGCCTTCTCTTTTGCATTCTTTGCAGCATCTGCAAGTGCCTGTTTTTTGTATTCACTTTCAGACTCTTCTGTTAAGCCAAAGTTTACGCTGTGTATCTGGTTTGCTCCGTTTTTTACAGCAACATCCACTATACTTCCTATCTTAGTCATATCATCTGTGCTTACTTTTAAAGTTTGGCTTGCTCTCCAACCAACAACCTTAGAGCCATCTTTTTCTGTCCATGTTCTTTCCTCATAGATACTTATCTGCTCTGTTTCCATGTTTTTATCGGCTATGCCCTTGTATCTAAGGCCGTCAACAATTGCGTTCATTATTCTGTTAACTTCATTTTGGGCGTTTTCTGCTGTATCATTTACTATTGAGACTCCTACCCAGATTTCTGCCTTATCCGGCTCAAACTTCAGCTCAGATATTCCCTGCACATTTATTGTCTGCTCCTGCTTTTCCTGGCATCCTGCAACAATAACTAGTGCACATGCCAAAAATATTCCTAAAATCATGCTTATCTTCATTTTCATTACCTCCATAAATAGCAATATTGTTGTTGTTTTTAAATATTTAGGTTAGTTTCGGCTGAAACCGAAACAATGAGAATATGCAACCTACTTGTTGGTATATTTTTATTGGTTTATATCAATGCTCCAATTATGTTTATAATAAGTAGTAATTATTTAGTGATAAAAATTAGAAAGGTTTATAAAAAAATCTTTGTTACAAAAGAGTATGAGCTATAATATTGATGCTATTGTATTGGCTGCAGGATCTGGAAGTAGATTAGAACCTTTAACTTTAAGAGAAAAAGGTTCTATAAGAACAAAGGGCCTGGTAAGTATTTGCGGCCAAAGACCTATGTCAGTAATATTTGGAGCCCTATACAAAATGGGCTTGGACCAAAGTGACCAAATTGTAATAGTTGCAAAAGAAGGCTACAACAGGAATAGAATCATGTCTGAATATGAGCAGAGAAGAACACTCGAAGGAATACCATTAAGGATGTCTTGGCCCACTGATGATACAGAAAATGTTGGAAGCGCTGATGCAACTTTGGAAAATATGGAGCAGTTTGAGATAAAAAAAGATGTTCTTGTTTGCCCAAATGATTGTTTTGTAAACGGAATGTCTCTTGTTGATATAATCAAAGAAAATAAAGAAAAAGGAGCTATTGCAACCATGGCTGTTTACGAAGTTTCAGCAGAAGAAGCAGCTGAAAAATATGGTGTATTGATAACTGACCAGGACGGAACTATAACAAAATTTATGGAAAAACCAACTCTTGAAAAGATGAAATCCGAATTCAATATTCCTGATATTGCAGAAGCAAAAGAAAAAAAAGTTTTCGTAAATACAGGTTTCTATTATTTAAGCAATGATATACTGAAATTGAAGGATGATGAAGAAATAAAAGAGATGAGAGATTCAAAAAAGGAGGGAGAGCTGGACTTCGGAAAACATTTCTTTCCATGGCTTGTGAAAAATGGTTATAAAGTGAATACCAGTAAAGTCAGGGATTTTTATGATATGGGCAATATTAAGAGCTATATGAGCACAAGCCTTGAAATAATAAAAGGCAATGTTGAATGGATTGATTACCTCAAATACCTAAACAAGGACTTTAATGATACTTTGTCATTCGATGTTGAAAAGAACATATACATATCAAAGAGCACCCTTGATATGAAGATAAAAATAAACGGTAAAAGTTTTCCTACATTAAGGGAATCTATAGAAAAAGGATATGTAAGTATTAACAAAAATGTGTTGATAAGCGATGATGTTAGAATACTGCCGGGAACCAGTTTAGAAAATTGTTTCATTGGGGTTTTGGCTACAATAGGCGAAAACTGCAGCATAAAAGGAACAAATAGTTTTGCTTCTACAATTTATAAAGCATCCATAATTGGCATGGACACAGAGATTGTTGACAGTATAATATGCACAAGTGCTAAAGTAAACCCTCAAAATTTAACTTCAAAAGATTCTTCAAAAAACAAGAAAACAAATATAATAACTAGTGTTGTGGGAGATGCAAGTTTGGTTAATGAAGGTGCAAGAATAGTAAATTCTAAACTTTATCCAAATTCATTTGCTGATGTTGGTATAGAAATTAAAGATAATAATAAGTACCGCAATACAAAATAAAGATGTTATTTCTCATATAAATTGACAATTTTTTCAATATGCGTATGTTCCTTAGGATCAAACTTTAATTTATTATCCCCTCCATAACTAAATTCCAATAAATCTTTTTTTCCATATCCATCTAAAACATCATTGTATAGCTTTATTGCTTTTTTACTTGTTTTTTCTAAATCCTTCTCTAAATTTTTACTTATCTGCTCAATTTTTTTCAGGTATTCCTTATTTTTATTATAACTTAAACCTTCTTTAAACAGGGCAATTGAATTTGCCGCGTGTATTGTGTTATAATTTGGCTCTAACCTGTCATAGTTTTCCCAGTAAAATCCACAGCTTGTTTGTGAAGCTTCTGCATGAAATATTGACTCTGCCATATAAAAAAACATTTTTACATCATCTTCCCTTTTAAATATAAAATGCTTATTCACAAAATTGTCAAGAAATGATTTTTTTAAATTACCACCAACAGCCCTAATTTTTACATTAATGTAATCTGCTAAAGCATCAAAAGGCTTGTTGATTACTCCTTTGGAAATATCTCCATATAATCCATGTAATTCTTCCAACATACTTGTTAATCCTGACTTAAAAGGTAATTTCCATAAACTCTTTTCAGTCTCTCCATTATTAACGCATCCACAGAATAAACCCCATCTTAGCAGGCCGTTTATTTCTTTTGGTAAGTTTTCTAAATAAGGCCCATATTCTCCAATAAGTCCAGCTTTTCTTAATTCCGACTCAATATTCTCAATATGTCTTTCACAGAGACAGCTCCATGAACCACTGTTCTTGATTAGAACATCCTCTAGCCTGCTTATATCTTTATTTCCTCCTATAAGATTATTTGAAAACAAAACACTCTGAATCGGAGAAATTTTATAGCCTGCCCCAGGAATCTGGTAATATATGAGGTTATTCAACCACCAGGGTCCATCCTCTTTCTCTTTTTTATCTCTCCCGTGCTCTCCAAAAGTTTCTATATCCATTGCTAAATTCCAAGAAGATAAATCATCTTTATTTTTTCCTTTTATAAAATCTGAAAAGTTCCATACGGCTTGTCTCCATGAGATTTTATCAGATAAGGATTTGTCATAGAAAAGGATAATCATGTTTTCTCCAGATTGCGTTTTGTACGGAACAGATGTATTAATTTTATCTAAAGAAGCCCATTGCGGAAGAATTGTCCATTCTTCTTTCTGATTAGCTAGAAATTCTAATGATTTTTTATCAAAAGCCTGCTCAGGAAGCCATACTCCTTTATGTTCTGATTTAAAGAAATGCTCAAACAATGTTTTGCTCCATTCATACTGCAAAATTCTGCTTTTTTCAGGCAGTAAGGGGATTATAGAGTGAAATACAGAACCCTGCAGCAAAAAATTGCTTATTGCATACTCTTTTATTGTTTTTTCATTGACTTCTCTGAGGTTTTCAGCTAGTTCAGAATAAATTTTATTGTTTTTATTTTCTAATAAATCCAAAAGAACAGAACCGCTAATATTCACACTGACTTTTTCTAAATTTTTTAATTTTATGTTTTCTAAATAACATCTCTTATAAATTTCCTCATTTATAGAAATTCCATTGTATCTCAATGGCTGGTGAGCATGCAATGCAAAATTTATGTAAGGTTTTGTTTCTTCTTTGCTTCTTAGTTTTTCCATATTAATGTAAATTTTTTATTGTATTCAAATTTTATATGTTTGCCCTAATTTTTCCAAAAATTAAAGTGTGCATAGTTAAATAGTTACTCTTAAAGAATAGTAGTATTTATATATAACTAAAAAAAGTTAAGCAAAATGAAAGTTTTATATTTTGCAGCTGAATGCAAGCCTTTCTCTAAGGTGGGAGGAGTGGGGGATGTAGCTGGTGAACTTCCAGCACAGCTAAAAAGGCTAGGCATAGACATAGAGGTAGTCACGCCTCTGTATGGAACAGTAAGGCAAGAGATTATTGGGAAAAAAGTCAAGCAATATTCCATGGATTTTAATGGAAAGAAAGAAAATGTTGAAATTTATGAAACAGAATTATCTAATCTCAAGGTTAATTTAATAAAAAATAAAACTTATTTTGAAGGGGGTTACTCAGAACCTTATATTTATAGCCCCAACATTCCCCTATATGATGATTCTCTCAGATTTTCATTTTTTTCAGAGGCTTCTCTTGAATTAATAAAAGAAAAAAATCCCGATATAGTGCATATAAATGATTGGGTTTTGGGGTATCTTCCTGGTTTCATGGAACTAGAAGGAATGAATCAAAAGAAAGTACTTACAGTCCATAATACAGGTTATCAAGGCAATATTTGGAAGGATGCAGTAAGAGGGTGGAACATTAAAAAAATAATGCATAATGAGAGACTAAATAACCTTTTTACAGACCCCCATTTAGAATGGAATAACATAAATCCGTTGAGGCTTGGAATAGAGCTTTCTGATATGGTAAATACTGTAAGCCCAAACTATTGCAATGAAATAATAATGCCTGAGAACAAGGAAACTTATTTTGAGGGTGGAAAGGGTCTTGAAAAAATCTTAAAAAGAAAATATGACGAGGGAAAGTTAATAGGTATATTAAATGGCTATAAATATGCTTTTGAGCCTACAGATGAAAAATTTGAGAAATGTATAAAGGAAAAGAAACTAATGAAAAAATATCTTTCATATGAATTTGGTAACTCTAATGATTTTATCATTGGTTTTGTAGGAAGAGCAGTAGAACAGAAATTAAAACTTTTAATGGAACAGATTAATGGTAAAAGTGTCCTTGAATATATTCTGGATATTCCAGACATTAATGTGGCTGTCTTGGCTACTGGAGAACCCTGTTATGAATCTTTCCTAAAACGTTTTATTGGAAGAAAAAATTATTCTGCCACTATTAAATTTGATAGAGAAAAGGCAAGACAGATAAGTTTGGGGAGCGATATATTCTTTATGCCCAGTTTATACGAGCCTTGCGGCATAACACAGATGGAATCAATGAACAACGCTACTCCTCCGTTGGTTAGATGGACAGGAGGATTAGTTGACACAGTAAAGGATTATAAGCTCAATAATGGAACTGGTTTTGGTTTTGATGGAACCAGCAGAGACAATCTATTGAGCTCGTTGATTATCACAGCAATATCCTCATTTTTTTTCCATAAGAATGAGAAAGACATGTTTAGGAAGATACAATATAACTGCTTTAAAAAAAGATTTTTATGGGAAGACACAGCTAAGGAATATATAAAGAAAATTTATGAACCTTTGTTTTGATTTTCTTAAATTATGTTTATTTTCAATCTTTAAAACAGATATAAATGTTCTTTTTTATGCTTTCATGCTTTTCAACTTTGCCGTATTTTTCAAGTTCATTCCCAAGCCATTCAAGATCAACTGTTTCATATTCATCTTTATGCGGAAATCCTTTTTCTGTAAACTCTGCTATTACAACCTTCTCTCTGGAAACCCTGCATAATTCTGAAATGAAATTATTTCTTTTGTTTAATGAAACATGATGCAGTGCCCCATAGCTTACAGAAGCATCAAATGATTTATCCTTATATTTCAGTTTTGTTGCATCGCCTATTTCTAATTTTATTTTGCCTTCAAGTTTGTTATTTATTACATCATATCTTTGACTGTCAAGCTTTTCTTTTGTTAAATCAATAGTTGTAACATCGCAATCAAAATCCCTTGCAGCAATAATTGCAAGCTCTCCAACTCCTACATCAAGGATTTTCTTGTTTCTTAAATTTCCTAATTCAAGAAGTTCTTTCCTGTAAATATTTTCTTTCATCTTAGCTATGGGAAAGTATTATCACAACAGCAACCATTATTCCTGCGGCCAATGCCAATAATGAATATTTTTTGCTCTCTTTCTCAACCTCTGGAAGCAAATGTGTTGCTCCAACATAAATAAGCGCCCCTGCTGATAATGATAGCAATACTCCTAAAAGGGGCCCTTTAAGCTTGCTTATGAAAGGCCATGAAACAAATACGCCCAAAGGAGTTGTCAAGGCTGCTGCAAGAAAAGCGTAAAAAGATGATTTCTTTTTATTAAAGCCGGATTTCATCAAAAGTAAATAAGTAACAATTCCCTCTGGGAACTCATGAAGAATCATTCCTAAGGCAGCGAGGCCGCCGGTAAGAACGCTCACGCTAAAGGTTATTGAATAAATAACTCCATCAATAAAAGAATGAAAGCCAATTCCTAAGGTGGGGATTATTCCAAATGCCCTTCCATCGCATTTCCCGCCGTGGCATACAAACACTTTCAAAAATCTGTTTATCAAATAAAGAGAGAAAAAACCCACTAATAAAAAAATAGGGGCATTTTTGTTCATTTCAATTGACTCTGGAATAATATGCATGAATGAAACAGAAATCAAAACGCCTGATGCAAAAGAGGTAAAGTAAACCATATTCCTCTTTCCCCATTCTGAAAAACGGTTTATTATGTATATCCCTATTGTGGTTATTGTGCAGGCAATAAGCCCTGCGATTGCAACAATCCAAAACCTGCTTATCATTTTCACACCTCTTTAACATAAAATACGGCTGCCGGGACTTTCATCAACTTTTACTTTAATCTAAGGCCTACTTTTTTTGCGAGCTTTAGCGAGCTCGTCCAGCTTTATGCTGGACCTGCGTGCCAGCTTAGCAAGAAGCTGTTTGCGAGCGAAGCGAGCTCGGTGGGCTTGCTGTTAAGCAATGCCCGCCCTGCGTGCCAGCTTAGCAAGAAGCTGTTTTGAACCCGGGCAACGACCTTGGGAGGGTCGTATCATACCGCTAGACCACAGCCGTATAATAAAGATTAATAAAAATGTATTTAAAAGGTTTTTGGAAAAAGCTTATTAACCTGTTTTGTTTATTAATACCCCTAAATGGGCATAGAAAAAAACAAGTGGAAAGAGAACTTCAGGGGAATTTCAAAAAATAACATAAAAAGTAAAAAGAGATTCGTAAAAAAAGACAAAAAAAGCGATAAGGAGTATGATTTCAAAAGTATAGAACAAGTAATTGAAACATTAGATAAATTAGATGACAAATCTTATATCTTTATTCAGGAAAATATCAACTTGTTTCCTAAAGATAAATATGGCGAAGAAGTATCATCTAACTGGTTCTGGAAAAAAGCTAATACTGCCAATGTAAAAAATTTTACAGCAAAAGAATCTAAAGAAAATAATATAATTCTCCCATTTCAAGAAATATCTTCGCTTGAAAAAATAAGCTTATCAAAATACAGCTCTCTTTACAAAAGAGGGATAAGCTGGACAGGAATATCCGACAACAGCAAAAGAATAATTCCTACAATTTATTTAATACATGGATTCAGGCTTTATGATTTAATGAGGCAAAGCCAAGCAAAAGTAAAAATTAGGGATTATGGGAAAGAAGCTTTAGTTGAGGGAATTCTTTCAAGGAGCGATCCTGAAAAAAAGAGAGATATAACTTTTAGGTCTCTTCCGATAACAAAAGAAAACAATGAATACCTTGTTGAGGCATTTAATCTTCAATCACACAGCACTTCCCCTGGGTGGAGTTATAGGACAATTGATGAAAAATACAAGGCAAAAGAAATTGTATTCGGCCCTGAAGAGATAGCAGCCTACATCTTTAGGGCAATGGCAAAAAAAACAACAAAGATACAAAGAAACAAAACAGGAAAAAAGCAGATAACAGAAGATGCTCCTGAAATATTGATAAATCCGTTTCTTCCGCCTTCTCCTCTTTTAATAAGGTTTTACAATAAGCTAACAGACAATGCAATTGTCTATCATAAAAAAATAAAAGACGATGGAACTACAAAAGAAACAGACAAAAAATTAACTTATTCCCAGATTAATTCCATGCTTTTCCATTATATTGGCATGAAAGGCCCAAGAGCATGCTTTGTAGAATGCGAAAACTTAAATGAAAATTTGATGAAAAATCTAGAATTTTATATAAATAAAAAATAAAAAAACTCAACTATCACTCCTCATCCTCTGGGTTGTAGCTAGGCACTGCTGCCTTGCTTATTATCATGACATCTCCTATTGATTTTACAAGCTGATGGGGAACAATCACTCCTTTTGCCGAGCCCAAAATCTTGTTTAAGAATGAATTCTTTGTTGCTCTTACCCTCCATCCAAATACTTTATTTGTTGTTAAGATTGATTCCTCAACATCTCCAAAATAATCTCCAGAATCAGTAAAAACCTTCATCTCATAGCTTTCAGTTATTTTCTTCATCTTTAGCATGCTATCCCTCCAGTAAAAATTATATAAAGTTTAATGAATATTAACTATTTAAAGCTTTCGAAATATTGGCGTGCTCATTTTCCGAAGAATTTATTAACTTTGATTCCAAACTAAAAATTATGGAACTAACGATAAAAACAGCATTAAAAAAAGCCGGAAAAATATTGATGGAAAACTTTGGCAAAGTAGATTCTTATGAAATAAAGGAAAATCAAAGCAATATTGTTACAAAAGCAGATATAGATTCTGAAATGGTAATTGTAAAGATAATAGAAAATAAATTTCCAAACCATAATATTATAACTGAAGAAACAGGCTACAAGAATAAGACTTCTGATTTTACATGGATTATCGACCCTTTAGACGGCACATCAAATTTTTCTTCCGGAATTCCTTGGTTTGGTATTATAATATGCGTTTTAAAATATAACAATCCTTTTATGGCCGGAATATATTTGCCTTTCTATAATTTGCTTTATTTTGCAGAGTCCGGCAAAGGCGCGACAAAAAACAACAAAAAGATATATGTTTCAAAAGAAACAGAGTTAAAAAATATACTTATGACTTACTCTTTAGATTACTCAAAAGACATTTCGAAAACAGAAAAAGAATCAAAAATCATAACAAATATTGTAAATAATATCAGAAATCTCAGGGCTACGAACAGTGTTGTTGATTTTTGCTATACTGCTGATGGAAGATTGGGTGGATGTATAAACCAAACCACCAAAATCTGGGATATAGCTGCACCTTATCTAATAATCAAAGAAGCCGGGGGAGTTGTAACTGATATTAATGGAAAAGATATCAGATTTGATGTAAAAAAAGAAGATTATCAAAAGAATTTCACAATTGTTGGTTCAAATAAGATTCTTCATCCTAAAATAATGGAACTAATAAATGAGATATGAGATAGAAAAAAGTTTGAATTCTTTTTTAGATATAATAATTTATAGTTATCCATACATTCGCAATCTTTATAATAGGTTTTAAGTTTATAATAAAAGATAAGGGTTAATAAGATGAAAATAGAGTATAAGCACAAAAAAACCAAGGATGAGTCTTATGGTATACTTGATGGTTTTTTAAGTGAATTGCAAAAGCAGTACAAAGAATCTGTTGAAAGCTATTCAAAAAAGTGGAATTATTCCAAGGATGTTATGGATTTTAATGTTTCTGCAAAGGGTTTCAATATATCAGGAAACATGCATTTATATGACAACCTTGTTGTAATACAAGGGGAGCTGCCTTTTTTGGTCATGCTTTATCAAAACCAGCTGGAATCAATGATTAAGCAAAAGTTAAAAGATATCTTAAAGTAATTCTTGCTTTAAAACTTAGCAACCTTTATAAAAAACAGGAATGCATTAATTAAAATGAAATACAAAAATCTTGAGATTATCGGAACATCGCATATTGCCAGGCAGAGTGTAAACAGTGTAAAAAAGGCAATAACACAAGGAAAACCTGAAATAGTTGCTATTGAGCTTGATAGGAACAGATTGCAGGGGTTAATGAGCAGCCAAAAAAGGAAAGTCAGCATTGCAGACATAACAAAAATTGGGTTTAAGGGATTTCTTTTCAGCTGGATTGGCTCTTTAATACAAAAAAAGCTTGGTGATTATGTGGGTGTGGCCCCTGGTTCTGAGATGAAAACAGCTGTAAGGCTTGCAAAAAAGCATAATGCAAAGCTTGCACTTATAGACCAGGATATTGAGATAACGCTTAAAAGATTTTCAAGTTCAATAACATGGAAAGAAAGGTGGAACTTTGTTGTGGATATTTTCAAGGGAGTCATACTAAGAAAAAATGAGATGAAAAGCTTAGGAATAGAAAAATTTGACTTAAGCAAAGTTCCTGAAAAACAATTAATTAAAAAAATGCTTGAAAAGATGAGGGAAAGGTATCCTAATGTCTGCAGAACATTAATAGATGAAAGGAATATTATAATGGCCAAAAGGCTTGCTATGCTTATTGAGCAAAACCCTGAAAAGAATATTGTTGCTGTTGTCGGAGCGGGCCATGAGGAAGAGATGATAAGGCTAATAAAAAAATACACAAGCTCAAATGTTGATTACAGCTTCACCTTTAGTTATTCTTAAAAACAAAATACTTAAATATCTACATTATTATTTATAAATAAAATGGGCGACTTTGCTGATAAAATAAAGAGGTACTATTATTTTGATAGTGAGGAAATAAAAGGCATTGTTTTCGCAACACTCATCATAGGATTTATAATATCCTTTAAATTCTGGGGGCCTGATAATAAATTTGATTTAATATATGGACTGAAAAACTTGTTCTATTCAATATTGATTGCATTTGTCGCAATAGTTGTGCATATCTCAGCGCAAAAAATATTCTCATTGCAGCTCGGCTTCAGGACAGAGTTCAAAACATTCTGGCCAGGGTTAATATTCGCTTTAATACTCTGTTTTGTTACAAGAGGCAGTATATGGTTTCTTGTTCCAGGAGGAATTGTCATTCATCATATGGCCCAGCACCGTTTAGGCTTTTTCAGATACGGGTTAAACTACTGGTCATTGGGAATGATATCAGCAATTGGGCCTTTGGCCAATGTAATCCTTGCAGCATTATTTGCGATAATCGCCTATGGAGGCGTTATAATTCCTCCTATGACTCCTATTTCCATAGCCACTCCTATAGGAAGAATGATAAGCGCTAATTTATGGATAGCAATATTCACTATGCTGCCTATTCCCCCTTTAGACGGAAGCAATATCTTTTTTTCAAGCAGGCTGCTTTATGCATTTGCCTTCGGCTGTATAGTCGGCTATTCATTATTGGTTTTGCTGCTCGGCTTTTACTCTTTAATATTTGTTTTACTGATGGGGGCAGTATTCTGGTTTATTACATACCAGATATTAGATAGGGCAGGATGATGAAATCAAAAAAAGCTGTTTTGGACTTGATAAACTCGTGGGTTGATTATGTTGCAATTATAATGCTTATAGTCGGATTTATTTTTTCTGTCTCACTTGGCTCTGCTTTCATGAGCTATGTTGTTATATTTTTCTGCGGGATTTTCATAGGAAGAGTGTTATATTACAACAGAAATGCTTTTCCTTTCAAATATTATATTATCTCTTTAGTTTTTCTTGTTGGTTATTTGTTTGGAACATATTTTTCATTCGGGAGCCGGGAGGCAATAGTTATTATTTTTATTATAGCAACAATAATCAGCTATTACATTCATGATAAGAAGTATATCAAAAGCTGATTATCAAAATTTTCTTGGGGTTTATTATGAAAGAAATTATAATTAAAAACAAAAAAGATTTTGAAAAGAAATTAAGCAAGATAAAAAAAGATGGCATAAAAACCCTGCATGTCATTTCAGATTTTGACAAAACCATAACAAAAGCCAAAGTGAAAGGCCAAAAAACCCATACAAGCATCGCTCAGATAAGGGAAGGCAACTATCTTTCTGAAGAATATGTAAAAAGGTCTTACGAGTTATATGATAAGTACCATCCTTTTGAAACAAATAATTCTCTGTCAGAAAAGCAGATAAACAAGAAAATGATGGAATGGTGGCAAGGCCACATAAATTTGCTGGTAGAGCAAAAAATGAATAAAAAAATTGTCAATGAGATAATCAGAAAAAAGTCAATAAAGCTCAGAAAGAATGCAGATAAGCTTTTCGGTGTTCTTGATGAGAAAAAAATACCCTTCCTCATATTCTCAGCAGGTGTAGGAGATATAATTCAAGGTTATTTAAAATCAGAGCAACTTCTTTATAAAAATATCCACATAATATCAAACTTTTTTAATTACAATAAAAAAGGTTATGTAAAAGGCTATACTTCAAATATAATCCATGCTTACAACAAGGATGAGCTGTCTTTGAAAAAAACGCCTTATTTTGAAAAAATTAAAAAAAGAAAAAATGTGATTCTTCTTGGCGACAATCTAGGTGATGCTGAAATGGCCAACGGCCTAAATCATGAAACAGTGCTGAAGATAGGGTTCCTTAATGAAGAAGTTAAGAAAAATGTTGATGCCTATAAAAAAAGTTTTGATGTTCTTATATTAAATGACGGCCCTATGGATTTTGTTTTGTCAGTTATAAAAAGTATAAAGCAACAAACTATTTAAACAACCAGAGCTTCTTTTTTTCCATGATAAAAGATTTTGAGCCAAGGCTTTACCAGCAGACAATATTCGCAACATGCGCAAGCAAAAACACTTTGGTTGTTTTGCCAACTGGAATGGGAAAAACAAATATCTTTCTTATGCTAGCATCGCATAGGTTAAAGCAGTATCCAAACTCTAAGATTCTTTTCATAGGCCCGACAAGACCGCTGATAGACCAGTACAGGGAAGTTTTCAAAAAGCATTTTGAGATTGATGAAAGCAAGCTGGTTATTTTCACTGGAATGGTTAATCCTGAAAAAAGGGCAGAGCTTTGGAAAGATGCAAAGATAATCTTTTCAACTCCTCAAGGACTGGAAAATGATATAATCTCAAAAAGGATAAGTCTTGAAGAAGTAAGCCTTCTTGGATTTGATGAGGCGCATAAGGCAGTTAAGGATTACTCTTATGTCTGGATTGCAAAGCAGTACAATAAATTAGCCAGATACCCGAGAATAGTTGCATTAACAGCCTCGCCAGGATCTGATATAGAACATATTTCTGAAGTATGCACAAACCTTTTCATAGAAGATATTGAAGTGAGAACAGAAAAAGACCCTGATGTAAAGCCCTATGTGCAGGAGATGGAGCTTGAATGGATAGAGGTTGAAATACCTGAAAGCTTTGTTCATATAAAAAATTACTTCAACGAATGCATGAAGTCCAAGATAAAAGAAATAAAAAACCTTGGTTATATAACCCAAATAGATGGAACCACAAGCAAAAAAGACCTTCTTGCGCTACAGGGAAGCATTCATTCTGAGATTGCCCACGGCAACAAGGATTATGCAATACTAAAAACAATATCCTTGATTGCAGAGATTATGAAAGTACAGCACGGCCTTGAGTTATTGGAAAGCCAGGGCATAACTTCGCTGCACATTTACCTTAACAAGCTGAAACAAGAGTCCTTCACAACAAAGGTAAAGGCAGTAAAGAATCTTGCAAATGACATTAACTTCAAGTCTGCTCTGATAAAGACAGATTCTTTGTTTGAAAAGAAAATAGAGCATCCCAAGCTTGAAAAGCTGAAAAGTATTGTGAAGGATGAGATTGAAAAAAATAAGGATATGAAGATGATTGTCTTTAACCAGTATCGTGACAATGCCCTTATGATAGTCAATGAGCTTAACAAGATGGAAAAAGTAAAATCCAGGCTTTTTGTAGGACAGATGAAAAAAGGTGATACAGGATTAACACAGAAAAAACAGAAAGAGATTCTTGACCAGTTCAGAAATAATGAATTCAATGTTCTTGTATCAACATCAATAGGTGAGGAAGGGCTTGATATACCAAAAGTAAATACAGTTGTTTTTTATGAGCCAATTCCCTCTGCAATAAGAACAATACAAAGAAAAGGCAGGACAGCAAGGCACGGGCAGGGAAGAGTCATAATTCTTGTTGCAAAAAACACAAGGGATGTATCTTACAGGTGGTCTGCATTTCATAAAGAAAACAGAATGTACAGAACTCTTGAATCACTTAAAAGAAAGATAAGCTCTCCCCTTATGAACAAAAAAGAAGAAACCTTAAACAAATTTATTCCCGAGGAAGATAAGGTAAAAATTTATGCTGATTTCAGGGAGAAAGGCTCTGGTGTTATAAAAGAGCTCATAGAAATAGGAGTTGATATAAAGCTTGAAATGCTTAAAATTGGAGATTATGTCTGCAGTGAAAAGGTTGCAGTTGAAATAAAAACTGTAAAGGATTTTGTTGATTCTATTGTTGACAACAGATTATTACAACAGCTAAAAGAAATCAAGAGGAATTTTGAAAGGCCTATAGTTATTGTAGATGGAACAGAAGATATCTACTCAATGAGAAGGGTTCATCCTAACGCAATAAGAGGGATGATTGCAACAATTGCAGTGAGCTATGGCATCCCTATAATTTATTCTAAAGGATACAAAGAAACTGCATCTTATCTTCATATAATTGCAAAAAGAGAACAGGAAGACGGAAAAAGAGATTTTAATTTGCATGGAGAGAGAAAGCCTTTAACCTTAAAAGAGCAGCAGGAGTATGTTGTAAGCTCCTTACCAGGAGTAGGGCCTGCTTTGGCAAGGCCTTTATTAAAAAAATTCAAGACTGTAAAAAAAGTTATTAATGCAAAGCCAGAGCAGCTTGAAAAGGTTGAAAAAATCGGGCCGAAAAAGGCCGCAGAAATAAAAAAGGTTACTGAAAGCGAGTATGAATAACTAAAAATTCATGTTTTTTAGTTTGCTTATTCTTTCTTTCATTGGAGGATGCGTTGAAAAAAGGTTTAATAATCCCCCTCTAAAAGGATTTGATATAAACATCGCTGAGGTTGCCTTGCTGCCAAAGGGCATTGGCTTTGCATGAATTCCGCCTTCAAGCTTTTCAAGTGCGCTTGCCAATCCATAACTGTTATGTAATGTTTTTGCAGCTGTCTCATCTGCCAAAAACTCTCTTGACCTTGATATTGCAAGCTGCAACAAGGTTGCAACTATGGGGGTTACTATAGCCAAAAATAAAAGCTCCATTGCCGAACCGCCATCCCTGTCTCTTCCGCCAAAACCGCCGAATATTGCAGCCCAACGGGCCATCATCGCAACATAAGATATTACTCCTGCTATTGTTGCAGCAACAACCTGTATTAAGGTATCCCTGTTTTTTATATGGCTTGCCTCATGTGCTATAACTCCCTTTAATTCATCATCATTTAATAATTCCATTATGCCTTCTGTGCATGCGATTGCTGCATTTTTTGGATTTCTTCCTGTTGCAAATGCATTAGGGCTTTTTGTTGGTAATACATACACTTTTGGCATTGGAAGGTTTGCTAGTTGAACAACCTCTCTTACAAGTTTATGAAGCCTTGGAGCTTAGCTCTCGCTTACTTGCTTAGCATGATACATCTTAAGAACTATTTTGTCTGAAAACCAGTAAGAGCCGAAATTAAGGATTATTGCAAATATAAAGGCAATTACTATTCCTGAAGTGCCCCAAAAAGAGCCTATCCAAAGCAATAAGGCTGTCAATAAGGCTAATAACAAAAATGTTTTTAGTTGATTTTTTATCATGATTACCCCTTAAAACAGAGATATTATAGTTGTATTTAAAATTGTTGGTTTTAAAATATATAATCAAGTTATAATGATTCTATTATAAAAAAGCTTATATACAGTTTTGAAATTTAAAACTAAAAAAATGGCAAACACATACAAAAATACGCTGAAAAAAATAGGATATAACAAAACACAGATTAAAGATATAATGGATGTTTCTATAAGGGAAGATGTGAAAGATTTAATTAATATAACAAGGGCTGTTTATAGGGAGTATCTCTATCATCCCATAGGAAATGAAGAAAATCAAAAAAGAAAATATAAAAATATATTAAAAAAAATGGATTCAATTTATTCAAATGCAAGCATTATTCATGCAATGATAGGTATGTATTCTCCGGATGAGGAATATAAGTGCATTGCAGGAATAAAGTGGACAAAAAAGAACCTTCTTCCTTTTGTTAAGGAATATGATGAAGAAAACAGCATAATAGGAGAAATCATCGAAGCATCAATTCCAGGGTATTGCATAGATTTGGTTAATCAGGCAAAAAAAATCTATAAGAACCATTTTCCCAATTCAGTGTATTATGGAAAAAGTAAGATAGAAGATACAAAAAAGATAAAAGAAAAAGCCAAAAAGATTTATTCAATGGCTTTTATTTTAGAAGGAAAAATAGATGCATGCAATTCAGATAACAACGAGATGACTATATACAGAATGATGTTGGATGAGGTAAAAGATAATTTATTGCCATTTATTAAAGGAAAAAATGTTTTAACTGCTTAATTTTTTTCTAAGTATTTTGTTATTCCCTCTATCTGTCTGAGTTTTGTGTTCTTGAAAAGAAATTCCCTTGGCCTTTTATCCACCCTCACACCAAGCCTTTGCAGCCCTGAATTAAGCTTTCCAAAAAGCTTTTTTCCCTCTCTGTCAAGGTCTGTGAGTATTATAACATCCTTATGTTTTTTTGCGGCATTCTCAATAATATCATAAACAGGTTTTTTGCTGAGTGTTATTATATTCTTAATCCCAAGCTGCTCAAGCGCAGTTTTGTCTTTTTTTCCTTCAACTATTATTGCTTTATTGCTTTCTCTGAGAATTCTTAAAAAATCATCCATTGTCTGCATTAAAAACAATATTTGTTTTTCATTAATAAATGTTTAGCTTGAAAACCAAAAACTATTAAATAAAATAGTCTTTAGATTGTTTTATGATAGATATAGGAACTGCCCTGAGGCACTACAAGAGAAAAGATGTGCAGGATGAGATGCTTGCAGATTCCAAAAACAAAGAGGTAGTTGCGCGTTTTGGCGATAAGGGATTTGGAAAAAGGCCTGACACTCTAAATTATCCAAGCGATATCATAGAGCAGGTTAAAAATGGGGCAACATCATTCCATATATCAGAAGAAAGATGGAAAAATCCTCTGCAGCTGACAACACCCATGACAAAAAAAGAGATGGATGACTTAAGGATCGGCTGGGATCTGGTTATTGACATTGATTTTGAAATCTGGGAGATAACAAAAATGATTGGGCATAAGATAATTAATGCCTTAAAAGAGCAGGGCATAAGCTCAATAAGCTGCAAGTTTTCAGGAAACAAGGGATTTCATATCGGTGTTCCGTTTGAGGCCTTTCCCGAGAAAGTTCATGGCTATGAAACAAGACTGCTTTTTCCAGAGGCAACAAAGCGAGTTGTAAGTTATTTGGCGGATTACATAGACAGTAAGGAAAATAATTTTCAGCTTTCAAAGAAAATTCTTGAGAACAAAAAATTTAATGATATGCTGAAAGACAATGAAAAAAACAAGGGCCTAATACAGGAGATATGCCTGAACTGCGGGAAAAAAATCAGCGAAGATGAATCAAAGCAGATTGAGTTTATCTGCCCAAAATGCGGAAAGCATGTTAAGGCAGATAATTCTGTAAAGTATATGATATGCGAGAAAGACAATGTTTATATGGAAAGGATAGATGAAAGCAATGATAAAAAATGCCCAAAGTGCGGCTCTAAGGATTTTGGAAAAAAGGTAAATCTCTTTATTGATACGCTGCTTGTTTCACCCAGGCATTTATACAGAATGAACTATTCACTCCATGAAAAATCAGGGCTTGCATCAATTCCAATTTTGCCTAAAAAAATTCTTGAATTCAAGAAACAAGAAGCAATTCCAGAAAAATTAAGAATCAGCAAATATAAGTTTCTCGATAAAATAAATGTAAAAAAAGGCGAGGCAGCAAAGCTTATCATACAGGCCTTTGACTACAATCCCCAGAATGAGGAAGATGATGAAAGAATTGAAAGAAAAGAGTACGAGCCGCTTAAATTTGCCCTACAGGAGGAATTTTTTCCTCCGTGCATAAAAAAAGGGTTAAAGGGATTAAAGGACGGAAAAAAAAGATTTTCTTTTTTATTGATAAACTTTTTAACAAGCGTTGGCTGGGATTACGAAAAGATAGAAAAGATTATAGTTGAATGGAATAAAAAAAATGAGGAGCCGTTAAGGGAAGCGGATCTTTTGGCCAAGGTAAGATATCACAAAACAAACAAAAAGAAAATTCTACCGCCAAACTGCAACAATGCTGCTTATTACAAAGACATAGGAATATGCGAGCCTGACAACCTATGCAATAAAATAAAAAACCCTGTTAACTACAGCAGAATAAAGGCAAGGTCAGTAAAGAAAAGCAAAAATGATTAAGCAAATTTTATATAGTTTCATTTCTTTCTTTTAATTATGGAATACAAAAAATTTAACAATAAATATATTGTAAGGATTGACAAGGGAGAAGAAATAGTTGAAACATTGAAGAAATTCTGTGAAGACAAGGATATAAAGCTCGGGACAATAACAGGCCTAGGAGCAACAAACAATGCAAAGGTTGGATTGTATAATACAGAAGAAAAGAAATATTACTCAAAAGAGCTTACCGGCGACCATGAGATTGCCCCTTTATACGGCAATATCTCAACAATGGATGGTGAAACATACTTGCACATCCATGCAAACCTTTGCAACCAGGAAAATAAGTCTTTTGGAGGACATTTAAATTCAGCTATTGTAAGCGCAACCTTTGAAGCAGTAATTGATGTTATCGACGGAGAAATAGAAAGGGAATTCAGTGAAGAAATAGGCTTAAACCTTTATAAATTTTAATTTTTAATTCTTTTATTTATAATCATAATAGTGTTACCACTAAATAATGTCTAAAAAACCGAAAGATTTATATAGTATTGTAATTACTTAATAGTAAATAAACTTAAAGAGGTATAAAAAAATGGATAAATTTGAACAATTAAAGGAAAATTTAGTTAACTCATTTCGCCTGGCAAAAACAGACATAATAGAGACAAAGCAGGATGTTATATCAATAAGCAGAACACAGGAGAGCATAATAGAAACAATCAGTCAGATTAAGGAAGAGCAGGCAAGGTTAGTTGAAAAGGTTAAGGTTCTTGAAAAAAAGGCCGCAGAAGAGAAAAAAGAAAAAGTTGTTGTAAAAAGCAACGGAAAGAGAGCTCAAAAGATTTTTGTTGCGCCTAAAAACGGCTCTTTGTTTCATGAAAAGAACTGCCCTTTTGCGCAGAATATAAAGCCAAAAAACAAGCTTACATTTAAATCCAAGGTTAAGGCATTAAATGAAGGCTTTAAGCCATGCAAGTGCATAAAATAATTTTATTTTTTTATCAAAAAGTTTTTATTTACAAAGTTAATTCTATATCATATGAAGGCAAGGCACAAACTTAAATCCACTTTTAAGTTCACTTTTCAGCTAATAGGCGAGTTGATAGCTGGTTTTGTTTTTGCTATTATAGGAGCTTATATAGGATATAATACATACAGCGGAGACCTTTTCGGTATGGGAAAGCTCATTGGCTCCTTGGTTGGATTTTT
>JAQTRH010000074.1 GCA_028711925.1 Candidatus Nanoarchaeia archaeon
AAATAAAACATTTTTTCATCTTCTTTTGTTATTATTGGATTTGTTTTGCTTTTTTCATTTAAGAAAGCATATGCAAGAAGTATATTATTCAATGCAATATAATCAAATATTTTTCCAATTCAATAAACAACAAGCCAACATCGCTTAGAATCTCCCTTTTTTTAAAAGATTCAATAAAATTAAAGATATTTGAATATTCATTCAAGTATAATAACCTTAATTTTACCTTATCTTTTAATTTTTTTGAAGAAAGCAAATAACCATATTTTTTATTGGATTTTTCTGCTAATCTAACTATATTTTTTGATAGTTTAGTTGGGTTCACAATAAATTCATCAAATTCTATCTGATTATCTTTCTTAATCATTTTTAAATAAAATAAGTTATTTATTAATAAAGTTTTCTTTTAATTTTTCCTGCACCACTGAAAATCTTCAAAATATAAACTTAAATTATCTTATGAAATTAGTAATATTGTTTGGTAAACTATCACTTTCAAGACTTTTTAAACGCAACTGGATAATATTAGTAAATTACTTTAAAATTTAGGATTCCCCTAAGTTCTATTGGATAATTAACATCATGGTGTATAATATTAAGATTATTCTTAAGAAAATCTGGTTTGTATATACTTTTTAAATTACCATTGTAAACAAGCTCGCCTTCCTTAGAAAAATCTTTTTCAAAATTAGATGCAAGTACATCTTCAACGTAAATTCCTAATCTTTTTAATTCATTTTCTTTTGCTAACAAAGAATATTCAACCCCATCCAAATCATTATATGTCAGTATTGTTATTCCAGCCAATCCTTTTTTTGTTTTTATCTGGCCTTTTTTTAAATAAGATTCTATTGTTCTGCTTATAATATCTTTTTTTAATGTGACATTGCCCATTATCTGTTTTGCTTTTTCATATGGGAACCCTTTAATTACACAGGCCAGCATTGAAAGATAAAAATTTTTTTTGTTTATATTCCTTGCATTGGTACTGAAGTTTTTTAAGAAATAAGGTAAATTGAAACGGTTATATTTTATTGCTTCTTTTGCTAATATAAGCCCCGTATGCTGCTTTATGAAAGTTCCGTCAAAATCAAAACTAATTTTATTTTCCAAACTCATTTTAATCATCTGAAATATTTGTTTAGATTGCTTTGGTCAAGGCTCTTTATTAAATCTTCCTTTTCAAATCCCAGGACTTTGAAAATTCCCTCAACAGAGGGTATAACCTGGTTGTTAATATAATATTCAGGATCATACTCATCCTGGCTTACCTCTTCAGGAAGCTTTGCCCTGTCCCTTATCCTTTCCTTGTCCTTTCCTTTTGTAATTACATACTTTATCACTGAGCCAGGGCCAACTGGAATATCTTTTTCAATCATTCTCTGGGCGACAGCAACATGGGGGCCGAATGAGTCATATTCATTTATGTTTTTCTGAAGCTGGGTGGCTATTGTTACCTTTTCAACAGGAATTTCATTTTTCTTCAGGCTTTCAATAACATCCCTTACATAATCAAAGGCCTTTTTAGGGTCTCCTTGTTTTAATGTTATGTCCAACACCTTTTTCTGCGTTTCCTTTGCAACAATAGACAAGTTTCTTCTTATTGTCTCAAATCCCTTTATTATTATACTGCCTTCCTCTGAAAGAAGAGCGTATTTCTTTTTTGCGCCGTAGTCTTTTTCTTTTGCTGAAACAAATATCCCCCTTGGGTAGAATCCCTGGTATTCAAGCTCCATGAGCCCGGGAAGATCTGTGTTTACAGACTCAACAAACTTTTTAGATTCTGACTTGTCTTTTCCATCAAGGGTTAAAAATATGGAATCTGTGTCAGAGTATAAGACATTGAATTTCTTTTTTTGCGCATCATCTATAACTTTTTTTATGTAATATCTTCCGTAGGCAGTTATGCTTTTCGCGCTTTCTATTGAGTACCACCTCGCTCCAAAAAATCCAAGGTAGCCGTACATTGCATTTGCTATTGTTTTCAGGGCATATGCCCTGGCATTGAATATCTTGAGCTTATCCTTTTCTACATTCTTCATTATCTGCTTTACTCTCATTCTTCTTGTGATGATTGCCTCAAGAACAGTAGGTATGAATCCCTTCTTTTTTGAGCAGAACCAATAATCATCAAAGCCGGGAACATGCTGTTTTTCCCTGCAGCAATCGCATTTAAACGTGCTGGGGGATATGTTATGTGAGGTTATTATGCTCGGATACAGGCTCCTGAAGTCAAATATCACTATATCCTTATATAATCCGGGATTTGGCTTGAATACAAATGCTCCTGTATAGGTATTTTTTCTTCTTTCTCTTATTTCATCATAGCTTGGCCTGTTTGGAACTATTTCCCTCATTGAACTTGCCTGTTTAATTAAATACCACTCAACAAGCTGCGAAAAGCTCATCCTGGTTACAGTTGACATCGGAAGCCCAATAACCTTTACAATCTCAGTTATGCTGGGTATAAGCTCTTTGCAAAGCCTGAATGTAAGCTGAGAGTCGCGAAGGTTGTATTCGCAGAATTTTTCAAGCTCTCCTGTATTGTTGTCCCATGCATATGCAAGCCCGTCAATATCAACATCCAGCTTTTCTTCCTGGAGAATCTCATTTGCAACAGAATTAAGGTCATAGCTGTCTGTTTCAAGCGTTGTTGACATAGTCCTTTTAATGAACTTAAAGATATCAATGTGGGCTATTCCTGTTATATGCGCTGTTGTTATTCCTCTTTTGTTGATGCTGATATTGCTGTAATCAAGGCATATATCAAGCTTTATCCTATACTTATTTGCCCTTTCTTCTATGTAAGGAAAATCAAATCCGTCTGAGAAATATCCTGTTATTATGTCAGGATTATAGTTTTCTATTGTTTCCTTGAATTTTGTTATTAATTCAACCTCACTTTCAACAAAATCAATATAATCGCAGTCTGTTTTAAAGCGCTTCCATGTTATTACTTTCTTGAAATCATCGCCAAAAAAACTTACCATAACTATGGGATCTTTTTTTGCGTCTATATTTTTTCCCCTTGGATTGTATGTTTCTATGTCAAATGCAAGGATTCTTGGGTTTTCAAGAACATCATCTGCAGTGTTTTCAACGCTCTCTGCTTTGATTACAAAAACCTTTGATTTCTTTTTTATGAACTCTCCTTTTGCCTTGCATAATGCAAGAGGAATTATATCTTTGTCTATGAGATACCTTCTTGAAAAGGGAATATCATATTCATATGTTTCAATGCCCTTGTTTTTTAGTTCTTTCCTTAATTCAAATATATCCCCCGGCAGCCTGGTAAATACCTTTATTGCATTAACTGTTCTGCCAAAGAGCTTCATCTCTTTTGTTTCTGTTTTTGTAACAGTTATTGTTTCATTATCTTTTTTTATTGATATGTTTTCTATTTTTTCTCTTGATTTTTCCATCTCTTGTTTTTTTGGAACAGCCAGAAAATAAGGCTGAAATGTATCATCCTGTACGCAGACTTGTTTTCCGTCAGCTGTCCTGCCGAAAAGGCTTACAATTGGCTTATTGTTTTCAACACCATGGCTAATTTCAATCGGATAAAAGGCTATTTCTGCCATATTTTGTATAAATATGAGAGAGATATATAAATTTTGTGACTATGCACTAGTTAATTTTGATTTTGCTGCTTCATACAATTCAATAAATTTAAATAATACTTTCATTTAATTTTTTAAATGGTTTATGATTTGGTTATAATAGGGCAGGGACCGGCAGGGCTTTCTGCGGGAATATATGCATCAAGGTACAAGCTGAAGACCCTTATTTTGAGTGAGGAACCAGGGGGAACAGCAACGCATGCTTATAAGATAGAAAACTATCCAGGCTTTAATTCAATATCCGGCATGGATTTAATGAGAAAATTCAGGGAACAGATAAATGATTCTGTTGAGATAAAGCAGGAAAAGGTTATTGAGTTGAAAAAAGATGATTTGTTTATTGTTACAACAGATAAAGGGATTTACAAATCAAAAACAATTATTGTTGCTGCAGGAACAAAAAGAAGAGAGCTTAATATTCCTGGAGAGCATGAATTTTTGGGTAAGGGAGTCAGCTATTGCGCAACATGCGATGCAATGTTCTTTAAGGATAAGAGAGTTGCTGTTGTTGGCGGTAATGATGCGGCTGCAATGTCTGCCATGCTTGTTTCAGAGTATGCTGATGAGGTATTCATACTTTACAGGAAGGAAAAAATAAGAGCAGAGCCTAAAAAGGTAGAAATGATTGAAAACAACAAAAAGATAAAGATAATAAACAACACGAATGTTATTGAAATAAAAGGAAACAACATGGTTGAATCATTGGCTCTTGATAATAAATATAATGAAAGCAATGAGTTAAATGTTGATGGAGTGTTTATAGAAATAGGCTCAGTTCCCTCAACAGTGCTTACAAACAAAACAGGAGTTAACCTTGATGAAAATGGTTATATTGTTGTTGATGAAGGAATGAAGACAAATATAAATGGATTTTACGCTGCAGGAGATATAACAACTGGCTCTAACAAATTCTGGCAGATAATAACAGCTGCATCAGAAGGAGCAATTGCAGCAAAATCTGCATATGATTTTTTGAAAAATGGAAATGTATGAAAATTGGAAAAAAAATATTGAAAAAAAGCTTGGTGAGGTTGGGCTTGATAAGATTCCTTCGGTTGTTAAAAGATGCCCGAAGTGCAGTTCTTTAAGCCTTGAATTTGATGCAAAAACAGGAAGATTATTCTGCACAAAGTGCGGATTTGAGGTTTTTCTTCCAAAATAAAGAGGTGTTAAAATGACATTACAGCACAGGCAGCAGCGCGTAGGAGTTTTCGCTGATGTGCAGAACATGTATTATTCTGCAAAGAACATGTACAACTCCAAGGTAAACTTTATTGAAATACTAAAGGAAGCAGTCGGAAAAAGGGCA
>JAQTRH010000075.1 GCA_028711925.1 Candidatus Nanoarchaeia archaeon
TAAAAAATAAAAACATTTATTAAGATAATAAATAATTTATAAAATAATAAAAATTTGGGGTGATAAATATGTGGTGGTGGTTGATAGTAGCTGTTGTTTTTCTTGCAGCAGGAATAAAGGTTGTCAATGAATATGAGAGAGGGGTTAGGTTTACTCTTGGGAAGTATAGCGGAGTTATTGGGCCTGGCTTAAGATTTGTCATTCCAATATTCCAGACATGGCAGAAGGTTGATATAAGAACAAAGGCAATTGATGTCCCTGACCAGGATGCGATAACAAAAGACAATGTTTCCATAAAGGTTAATGCTGTTTTGTATTATAAAGTTTCTCAGGCAGAAAAAGCGATAATTCAGGTTGAGCATTATGGTTATGCAGTTTCACAATTAGCGCAGACAACAATGAGGGATGTTGTGGGGGAAGTCAGCTTAGATGATTTGTTAAGCAAAAGAGATTCTGTCTCATCAAAGATAAAGCTTATTGTAGATAAGGCAACTGACCCATGGGGGATAAAAGTTGAATCCGTTGAGCTGAAGCATGTTGAGCTTCCAGAAAACCTTAAGAGGGTTATTGGAAAAGAAGCAGAGGCTGAAAGAGAAAAAAGAGCAGTGATAATAAAGGCAAGTGGAGAGGTTATTGCAGCAGAAAACATGGCAAAGGCAGCAAAAACCCTTGCAACAGCGCCGGGAGCACTGCACTTAAGAACACTTCAAAGCATAAATGATATAAGCTCTGACCACAGCAATACAGTTGTTTTTGCAATTCCACTGGAAGTACTAAGAGCTATTGAAGGCATGAAGAAAAAGTGATTTTTAGGTTTCCAAAAGAAATAAAGGTATAATTTTTTTATTTTATTTTTTCCTTTGAAATTTTCTATTTAAATTAAAGGAATATTCTAAAAAAGTATAGCTTTCTCCTCTTAAATTATAAAACAAGAAAAACAGATTAGTATGGTTTTACCTATCCTAATATAAAAAATTTCCAGTGGAAATAAGGGGGTGTCATAACAGTAAAAATTTGATATTTAAAAAACAAGCAAGCAAAAGCTTTATAATGATGTTTTTCCATTGGAAATCAAGGGGGTATAACTTTTTTAAAATATAGTTAGCTAAACAAAAGAATTTATAAAGGATGTTTTTATTGTTTTTTAGGGGTAGGTAGTTAAGATGGATGCTTCAGAGCAAATAAAAAGATTTTACAATTTTCTTGAAAAAAATTATCAGGATAAGCTTCTGGAAAATATCAGAAGAGGAAAAAATTTCCTTGTTATGGATTTTTCCAAGCTTTCTATGTTTGACCATGAGCTTGCTGAAGAAATCCTTGAGCAGCCGGAAGAAACAATAAAGGCCGCTGAGATAGCAGTTGAGCAGTTTGAATTGCCTAACCCTATAAAAAGATTCAGGATAAGATTAACTAACATACCTGAAGACCAAACAATTGCAATAAGGCACATAAGGGCGGTTCATATTGGGAAACTCCTTGTCTCAAAAGGAATTGTAAGGCAATCCTCTGATGTAAGGCCCCAGACTGTATCAGCAAAGTTTGAATGCCCAAGCTGCGGCAACACCATCTCAATACTTCAGATAGGTCAGAAATTCAAGGAGCCGACAAGATGCTCATGCGGAAGAAAGGGAAAATTCAGGCTGTTAAGCAAGGAGCTTGTTGATTCCCAGCGCCTTGTGGTTGAAGAAGCCCCTGAATCACTGGATGGAGGGGAGCAGCCAAAGAGAATATCTATTTTTTTAAGGGAAGACCTTGTAGAGCCGATAATGGAAAAAAAGACAACTCCTGGAAGCAAGATTTTGATTGCAGGAATCCTTAAAGAAATACCTATCAGTTTAAAGGAAGGGGGAACATCAACAAGGTTTGATATTGCTATTGAAGCAAATTACATAGAGCCAATAGAGGAAACATTCGAAACAATTGATATAAATGAAGAAGATGAAAAAGAAATTCTAAAACTTGCAGAAGACCCTAAAATTTATGAAAAGCTTGTAAAAAGCATTGCTCCTTCTGTTTACGGCCATGAGGATATAAAAGAAGCCTTGGTTCTTCAGCTTATGGGAGGAGTAAAAAAAGAAAGGAATGATGGCACAATAACAAGAGGGGATATGCATATACTTCTTGTTGGAGACCCTGGAGCTGCAAAAAGCACCCTTCTTATATTTATGTCACATGCAGCTCCAAAAGCAAGATATGTTGCTGGAAGAGGGGCAAGCGGAGCTGGATTGACTGCATCTGTTGTAAGAGATGAATTTTTAAGGGGATGGGCTCTTGAGGCAGGAGCAATGGTATTAGCTAATGGCGGTTATTGTATGATAGATGAGCTGGACAAGATGAGCACAGAAGACAGGTCTGCACTGCATGAAGCGCTATCCCAACAAAAGATCAGCATAAGCAAGGCAAACATACAGGCAACATTAAGGGCAGAAACAACTGTCTTAGCTGCGGCAAACCCCAAGCTAGGAAGGTTTGACCCTTACCAGTCTATTGCCCAGCAGATTGACTTGCCCCCAGCATTGATAAACAGGTTTGACTTGATATTTCCTGTGAGAGACCTTCCAAACAGGGAAGTTGATGACAAGATTGCAAGCCATGTTTTAAACATACAGCAGAACATAGACATAAAAGAGCCGGATATTTCAATACCTATGCTAAAAAAATATGTCGCCTATGCCAAGCAAACCATAAAACCAAAGCTTACTGACAGCGCAATAGAAGAAATAAAAAACTTTTATGTTGAATTAAGGAATATGGGAACAGATGAAGAGGGGATAAGGCCAATTCCAATATCCGCAAGGCAGCTTGAGGCCCTTGTAAGGCTTTCAGAAGGCTCGGCAAAGGTAAGGCTGTCAAAAAAAGTTACAAAATCTGATGCAAAAAGAGCAATAAGAATCCTTAAATACTGCCTTATGCAAGTCGGCTTTGATTATGAAACTGGCCGCATTGATATTGACAGGATATCCACTGGAATTCCTGCAAGCCAAAGAAGCAGGATTGTCCAGGTTAGAGAAATAATAAATGATCTTGAAAGCACATTCGGAAAAACAATTCCTTTAGAAGATATAATAAGCTCTGCTTCTGAGAAAGGAATTGAGGAAGCAGAAGTTGAGGAAATAATAGAAAGGCTTAAGCGCTCAGGAGATTTGTTTGAGCCAAAAAGAAATTTTATAAGCAAGCTGTAAAATGCCAGAACCGCAAAAAAGACAGGTTGCCTGCAAGGCAAGAATTTCTGAACTGATTAGAGGAGAGTATGTAAAAGAGCAGGGATGGAATCCCAACTACATCTCAACAGAAGATGGAAGGCAAATATCAAGAATAAATTTGATTGCAGCTGTTATCTCTTTGAATGATGATGGAAATCAGCAATCTGTAGTTGTAGATGATGGCTCTGCAAATATACAATTAAGAACTTTTGAAAAAAATGAAATGTTGAGTCTTCTTGATGTGGGGGATATTGTTTTGGTTATTGGCCGGCCAAGAGAGTACGGCTCTGAAAAGTATATCATGCCTGAAATAATAAAGAAGATTGAAAATAAAAAATGGATTGATGTAAGGAAGTTAGAACTTGATATAGAAGAAAACAAGAAAAGAGGCCTTAAAAGCAATATAAAAGAAAAACAGGATATAAAAAAAGAAAAAGAATATTCAATTGAAGAAATTGATGAAAAACCAGAAATAAAAATCAATATGGGAAAAGACCATGAAACTATTTATGATAAGGTTAAGGAGCTGGATAATGGTGATGGAGCAGATATTGATGAAATAATAAAAAAATCTAAAGTAAGCAACGCTGAGGAAATAATAAAAAAGTTTATGATGGAAGGAGAGATGTTTGAAATAAGGCCCGGCAAAATAAAAATCCTAGAATAACAAAGGTGTTACATAAACCTCAAGGAGAGCTGCGAAGAATAAAATTACTATTGCAATTATCACTAAGTTTGATGTATCAAGAAGTATTTTCTCGTATTTTTTTGTTCCAAGGTCATGGTTTATAACTGCAACCGAGATTATTGAGCCGGCTATCCCCCCAATAAAATAAGCTGCAATTTCTGGTATTCCATGAAGGGCATATCTCAACAAGCCAATAGGAATAGCAGTGAAATAATGAACTATTGACGGGTATCCTAATTCTGCTGCTTTGCTGCTTATATTTACTCTTATGAATATTCCTATTGCAGCTCCAATTACTGAAGCATTCCAGGTAAGAATAAATATCGCCCCAAGACCATATATAAAAGCAAAGATTATGCAAAAAACCAGCACTTTTAAGTTATTGGAAAATATCTTCCAAAAATCATTTAATCCATAAAAATTTCCAGTTGCATTTGAGTTTATGGCAGAGATTGTATTAGTTTGAATTGAAAAAGTATGCTGGGCCATATCATTAGGCATTAAGGCGTAGCACAAAGAAAAGGTTATCACAAAGCCAATAAAAAGAAAAACAAGGAATGAGAGAACTTTCCAGTGCTCTTTTAACAGCGTTATCTCCTCATCAACAACCATGTCTTTTTTTTCCTCTAATTTTATTACATTATAAAGCAAAGGGGCGCAGACAAGGGCAGTTAAAAAAACCATAACTAAACTAACATACTCGGCAAAAACCCAATAACTCAAAAAAATCGCAATCCCTGAATACAGCATGCCAATAAAAATCATGTGCCATGGCTTTCTTTCGGCTGATATTGGATTTATTATTGTTTCCAGAACCATATTAACCAATATTTTTTCTGTGAAATTTATATATGTTTTGTTTTTTTGATTTTCAGATAAATTTATATACCAACCAAAGTTCCACTAAACAAAATGGATTATGAAGAAATGCTAAAAAAAGCGAGGAAAGACCTTCCTGAAATCAAAAAAGGAGAGGAAAGGTTTGAGGTTCCCAAAGTTTTAG
>JAQTRH010000076.1 GCA_028711925.1 Candidatus Nanoarchaeia archaeon
TTCCAATATAAACACCCTCATCAAAGAAAACCACTCCATTTGTGTAAATTATAAGTTTAAAAACAAAATACAACACACAGCATATCACTATGAAAATTAATTTTTTTTCCCTTAAATAATTTTTATTTTTGTTATTTTTTTTCATTTAAACTATTAAGAATCTTTTATTACACTAACTACAATTTTTCTTTCATTTCTCGGACCATCCAGTTCAAAAAAAGCAATCTGCTGCCATGTTCCAAGCTGTAGTTTTCCATCTTTTATTGGGATTGTTTCTGATGGCCCCAAAATAGTGGATCTTATATGGGATGCTGCATTATTGTCAATCTTGTCATGGAGATAGCTGTCTTTTTCAGGAACAATTTTTTTAATGGCCTTTATTATATCGCTTCTTAAGTTTGAGTCATAGTTTTCATTTATTATTATGGCTGCAGTTGCATGCATCGTAAAAACATTGCATAAACCATTTTTAACTTTAGACTCAGAAACTATCTTCTGCACTTCATCTGTAATGTCAACTATCTCCTCATGCTCTTTTGTTGATAATATTATCTCTTTTTTCATGATGCTTTATATGAGTTAAATATTTAAATATGTTTTCATTAGTTGTTTTTACAATGGAAAAAATAGTATTTTTGCTTGTCTTTGTTTTTTTGATTAGCGGCTGTTCCAATGTTCCAGATGATGCTGAATGCACTATTGACTCAGACTGCGTTCCAGCTACATGCTGCCACCCAACGGAATGTGTTCCAAGAGAACAGGCTCAGGACTGCAGTGCAGTATTGTGCTCAATGGAATGCGTTCCAGGGACACTTGATTGCGGGCAGGGCTCTTGCGAATGCATAGATTATGAATGCAGGGCAGTTTTTCAATAAAATGAATGTAATTGTTGTAAGCGGAACTCCGGGAACAGGCAAAACAGAGATTGCAAAAACATTGGCAAAAAAACTCAATTATGAATATGCTGATGTAAACAGACTTATAAAGGAAAACAAGCTTTCTGAGAAATATGACAGAGATAAAGATTGCGAGATAGTTGATGTTAAAAAGCTTTCAAGATTTCTTGTTAATTTAATCAAAAAATCCAAGAAAAACCTGGTTATAGACTCTCATCTATCCCATCATCTTCCTAAAAAGTATGTTGATTTGTGCATAATAACCAAGTGCGACTTAAAAGAGCTCAATAAAAGGCTGAAAAAAAGAAAGTACAGCAAGGAAAAAATTAGGGAGAATCTTGACTCAGAGATATTTGAAGTCTGCCTTAATGAAGCTGCAGAGAAAGGCCACACAGTAATAATACTTGATACTACAGGGAGAACTCCATCAAAAGTGATTGACAAGGATACAATAGAAATTTTGCAACACATTTAAATATTAAAGTTCTTATTTTGTTTATATGAAGAAAAATCTGGCTTCAATAGAAATTAGTTATATTGTTAAAGAATTAAACGAATTGATAGACTCAAAACTGGACAAGATTTACCACATCGGAAAAAATGTATTCTTGTTTCAGTTTCATATAACAGGAAAAGGAAAAAAAATTTTAAGGATTTCTGTTCCAGATTATCTATTCATAACAGATTATAAGGGAGAGGCTCCTGAAACACCATCACAGTTCTGCATGATTCTAAGAAAAAACCTGGAGCAGGCAAGGTTAAGAAGTATAAAACAGCTTCACAGTGAAAGGATTATTGAGCTTTTGTTTGAAAAGCAGGAAAAGAGAAAAGTATTTATTGAGCTTTTCAACCAGGGCAACTTACTTATTTGCGATGAAAATGATGTTATAATCTCTGCGCTTCTAAAGAAGAAATGGAAAGACAGGACTATTCGCGGCGGAATCAAATATGAATTTCCCAAACGTGAGATAGACTTTTTTGATTTAAACGAAAAAGAACTTGAAAATTTATTTAAAAATACACAAAAAGATTCAATAGTTACATGCCTGGCGATTGAGCTTGGATTAGGAGGAACCTATGCAGAGGAAGTATGCCTTCTTGCTGGTGTTGAAAAGAAAGCAGAGCCAAAACAAGCAATCAAAAAAATTGATGCCATTCTGAAATCAGTTATGGGAATATTAAATAAAAAAACAAAGGCAAATTATGTCATCAATGAAAACGAGATTATTGACATAGTTCCTTTTGAGCTTGATAATTACAAATCTTTTGATAAAAAATACTTTAAAAGCTATAATGAGGCAGCCGACAGCTATTTTTCAGCAGAAATTAAAAAAACCACAAAAGCATCAAATAATGAGGCATATGAAAACGACATAAAAAAAATTGAAAAGATAATAAGCGAGCAGGAAAAAAAGATAAGAATGATGCAGGATTCCATAAATGAAAACAGCAAAAAAGCAGAGCTTATCTATTCAAACTACAATCTTATGAAAGAAATCATAGAGGAAATAAGGAAGGCAAGGAAGAAATATTCATGGAAGGAAATCAAGGAAAAGCTTAAGAACCACAGTGTAATAAAAGAAATAAACGAAAAAGAAGGAAAGATCACAATAGAGATAAAATAGAAAGATTTAAAAAGGAACAAACATTCCATAGCTAAATCAGGAATTTTAATTAAGTGCCATAACTGATGTTTATGCAATTGTTTTTTATTTCTGAGATAATTTATATGGAGGAAGAAAATGAAAGGAACAGTAAAGTTCTTTAACGGCAGCAAAGGATACGGATTTATTGCAGCTGATGACGGCAAAGAGTACTTTGTCCACCAGTCAGGACTTCAGGAAGGAGTCATTCTGCAGGAAAACGACACAGTAACCTTTGATGTTGAAGAAGGAGACAGGGGACCAAAAGCGGTCAATGTTAACAAAGAATAATTAGTTAATAAATAAAAATAAATAGATTTTAACTTTTTTGTTTTTAAACAAAATTTGTGAGAGATAGAAAAGGCATTTGCTCGATTTAATGAACACTTCGCTTTTTCTTAACAATCTATTATCGAGGTAAAAAATGAACGCATTTAATAGTTTTAAATTCAGCGATGAATTAATGGAATCAATAGACAAACTGGGATTTGAAAATCCCACTCAGATACAGACTAGTTCAATACCCTATATACTCCAGGGAAAGGATGTAATAGGGGAATCAGCTACTGGCTCTGGAAAGACATTAGCATTTGGCTCTGGAATAGTTGAAAAGATAATTCCGGGGAAGGGGCTTCAGGCATTAGTGATAACTCCTACAAGAGAGCTTGCAGAACAGGTAAAAAAAGAGATGGTAAAGATTGCATCCACCAAAAAACTCAATATAATCTCTGTTTACGGAGGAGTTTCAATAAACCACCAAATTCATGATTTAAGGAAAGCAGAGGTTGTTATTGCAACCCCTGGAAGATTCAAAGATCATTTACAAAGATGCACAGTAGACACATCAAAAGTTAATTTTCTTGTGCTTGATGAGGCAGACAAGATGCTGGATATGGGTTTCATTGATGATATTGAAGATATAATAAAAACATGCCCAAAAGAAAGGCAAACTTTGTTTTTCTCTGCTACAATTCCTCCAAGAATAGAGGAATTATCAAGCAGGTACATGAGGAATCCTGTAAAAGTTTCTGCAACAAAACAGGTTGACCCAAGCAAGCTTAAGCAGTTTTATTATGACATACCAAAAAATTTCAAGCTTTCATTGCTTTTGCACTTGTTGAAAAAGGAAAATACAAAGCTTGCAATGGTTTTCTGCAATACCAGAAGAACAACTGACTTTGTTGTTAAAAACCTTAAGGCTAACGGCTTGAATGCAATGGCTCTTCACGGCGGCTTTACGCAGAATAAAAGGGATAAGTCAATGGAAAATTTCAAAAAAGGAAATTCATTTGTTCTTGTCTGCACAGATGTTGCTGCCCGTGGAATACATATTGATAATGTTTCTCATATTTATAACTATGAGATACCAAAAAATCCTGTTGATTATGTCCACAGAATAGGAAGGACAGCAAGGGCAGGAGAAAATGGTAAGGTTATCAATTTTCTCTCTGATGAGGATTATGGGAATTTTTCAAGAATCCTCAATGATTACCGCTCTTTTGATGTTGAAAAAATTGAGAAGCCATATGTTGAAAAGGTAAATATTGTAAGAAGCAATAACCTAAGGGATAATAATTCAAGAAGAAACAGCAATTGGCGAGGGAATTATATGGGAGATAAAAGCAGTATAAGAAGAAAAAGAAGTTTCTATTAGTTATTTTTATAATTTTAAAATAAGCTAATTACTGGATGTAGGGTCTGTAACTCTGCCCATAAACAATATATTTCCAGTGTTTTTCTGCTGTATTATGAATATGAAAGGATGGTCTGCTCTGAATATGTCTGAACGGATGGCAGATTTAAAGGTCATAACAACACCAGTTGCAGCAGCAGCTTCTGTTCCTTCTTCATTTACTTCAACAAAAGCCTGGTGAATAACCTTAGATATATATAAGTCAGCTATTCCTGTCATGCCTGAAAAATCTGCAGCTTTTATGTCAAATGCTGTTGGCATTCCCATTTGTTTTAAGTCGTCTGCCATAAAATACTTTGTCTCAAACTTAAACTTTGGCATATAAACATCTACTTGTGTTTTATGAAGCATGCCTTTTAATTCATTTAATTTTTCATTGTTTATATCAATTGATTCTAAATCTTCTTTTTGAAGAATTACAAGCATTTATAATTCATTTCCTTTATAAGACATCTCAATTATTTGCATTTCGTTTTTATTCTGATAATTTA
>JAQTRH010000077.1 GCA_028711925.1 Candidatus Nanoarchaeia archaeon
AACCAACCTTACAATAGAGCAGACAGCTGAAAAAATCATTGAAAAAATCCGATAAGTTTATAAATAAAATAAATACACTTATATTGTTTCTTCTTAACATAGAGGGATTAAATTGATTAATAAAAAAGATTTTGTAGAAATTGAATATACAGGAAAAGTAAAAGACCCTGATGTTGTTTTTGATACAACAGACGAAAAAAAAGCCAAAGAAAGCGATTTATATGATAAAAACGCTACCTATGGGCCGATAATAGTCTGCATAGGTGAAAACCAGGTTATAAAAGGACTTGATAAAAGCCTCGAGGGAAAACAAACAGGAAAAAATTACACTGTTTTGGTGGAGCCTGAAGACGGCTTCGGAAAAAAGGATGCCAAGCTTATAGATCTTATAGCAACAAACAAGTTTATCAAGCAGAACATACAGCCAATGCCTGGACTTCAGGTTAATATGGACGGCAGGATTGGAACAATAAAGACAGTAAGCGGAGGAAGAACATTAGTTGATTTCAACCATCCGCTTTCAGGAAAACAGCTTGAATATGAATTTAAAATAAACAGGATAGTTGACGACGACAGGGAAAAGGTAAAGGCAATCATGGATATGAGCCTTAATTTAAAGGAAACAGAAGTGGAAATAAAAGACAAAAAAGCAGAGATAAAAATGAAAATCAAGCAGGATCTTCCAAAGCCTGTTCTGGATGTAATCAAAAACAAGATAACAGAGCTTGTGCCATCTGTAAAACAAGTTGATTTCATAAAAAAACAGGATGAAAAGTTAAAAGAAAAACAGCAGGAAGATAAAAAATAATTATTTCGACAACTTTAAATATTAGTAATAGAATAATAACCTTATATTTTGCATGAGGTGGGTAAATTGGATGATTTTATAAAAGAAAGCAATGATGGGGGCATTATTGAAACAGAGCATTCCAGAAAAACAAGAGAGCTTGATGCTGAACTTGAGGAAATGCTTGCAAAGCAAAGGGCAACTATCAAAGTAGTGGGCGCAGGAGGAGCTGGAAACAACACAATCAACAGAATCACAGAAGTTGGTGTTGTGGGCGCTGAAACTGTTGCTATAAATACAGACGCCCAGGATTTACTGTATACCACTGCTGACAAAAAAATACTCATAGGAAAAGATGTCACTCGCGGCCTGGGAGCAGGATCAAACCCAAAAATAGGCGAGGAGGCTGCACGCGAGAACGAGCAGGATATAAAACACGCAATACAGGGGGCAGACATGGTTTTCATAACATGCGGCCTCGGCGGAGGAACAGGAACTGGCTCAGCTCCTGTTATAGCAGAGATTGCAAAAAAATCAGGAGCTCTTGTCGTTGGAGTTGTAACAATTCCCTTTTCTGTGGAAGGCCAAAGAAGGTATGAAAATGCTGTTATAGGCCTTGAAAGAATGGAGAATATTGTTGATACATTGATAGTCATACCAAATGATAAATTATTAGAATTAGCACCAGACTTACCATTACACACAGCATTCAAGGTTGCAGATGAGATACTGACAAATGCTGTTAAGGGAATAGCGGAGATGGTAACAAAAGCTGGATTAATAAACCTTGATTTTGCAGACATAAGGGCTGTGATGACGGGCGGCGGAGTTGCGCTAATCGGAGTCGGTGAATCAGACTCTGAAAACAGGGCAATCGAGGCTGTTGAAAAGGCTGTCTCAAATCCTTTACTGGATGTTGACATATCAGGAGCAAATGGGGCATTAATCAATGTTTCAGGAGGCACTGACATGACACTTGATGAGGCAAGAAAAGTCGTCGAGGTAATATCTGAAAAGCTTGACGATGATGCAAAGCTGATATGGGGAGCGCAGATATCAGAAGACATGCAGAACTCAATAAGGACTATGCTGATAGTAACAGGAGTTAAATCATCGCAGATATTCGGCTCAGGAATAAAGGTCTCGCAGAGAAAAAAGCAGGAGATTGAAACAGAGCTGGGGATAGAGTTTGTGGATTAAAATGGACTTTAAAAAAATATTAAGCAATTTAAAGGGTTTTTTTGTTGAATGCAAGAGGGTATTCAGGGTTACAAAAAAGCCGACAAATGATGAATTTAAGACTATTGTAAAGGCATCGGGGCTTGGCATATTGGTAATCGGCATGATAGGTTTTATAATAAGCATGATAAGGCAGATGTTTTTCTAAGGTGTTGAAATGGAGAATAGCGAAGAAAAAAAATCAAAGATTTTCATATTAAGGACAACTGCAAATAGGGAAGAGCAGGTAATGGACTTTGTTACAAGCAATGCCAAAAAGAAAGGAATGGAGGTTTATTCCTTAATAAAGCCGCACGGCATGAGAGGATATGTTTTTGTAGAAGCAGAAAACCGCGCCGAGGCAGAGCAGGCCGCATTCAATGTTCCCTATGCGAGAGGGGTATTGCCAAAAGAGGTTGATTACAAGGAAATAGAGCATATGCTCGAAGAGTCAAAAAAAGTAGAGATGAACATCAAGAAAAATGATATAGTGGAGATAATATCCGGGCCATTCAAGAGAGAGAATGCCAAGGTTACAAGAATCGACACAACAAAAGAAGAGGTTGTCTTAGAGCTTCTTGAGGCAGCTGTTCCAATACCAATAACAGTGAAGATGGACACAGTGAAGGTTATAAGGCGCGAAGGACAGGAGGAAAATCCAGCTCAATAAACTTCTTTAGCATAAGATTTATATATAATTGATAAGTTCCGTTCTTTAAAATGGCAAAACAGACTATAGAAGCATTGATTGAAGGCGGCAAGGCAACAGCAGCACCGCCACTGGGGCCAGCTTTAGGCCCATTAGGAGTCAATATAGGCCAGGTCATAGCTGAAATAAACAAAAAGACAGCAAGCTTCAAAAAAATGCAGGTTCCTGTAAAGGTTACAGTGGATGACACAACAAAAGAGTTTTCTATAACTGTCGGAACACCGCCATGCTCATCATTGATAATAAAAGAAGCGGGAATTGAAAAAGGATCATCTAACCCAAAAACAGACAAGGTTGCAGACCTTAAGATAGAGCAGATAATCAAAGTAGCTAAGATGAAAGAGGATTCGCTTCTTGGAAAAACATTAAAGGAAAAGGTAAAGGAAGTGGTTGGAACATGCCGCTCTATGGGGATTCTTGTCGAGGGAATGTCTTCTCAGGATGCAATAAAGGAAATAAACAAAGGAAAGTTTGACAAAGAAATCAAGGAAGAGAAAACAGAGATCAGCGCAGAAGAGCTTAAAGAGCTTGAAGAAGAAAGAAAGAAACTGGCTGAAGAGATGAAGGAAAGGCGCGAGGAATTCCTTTCAAAAGCAAAAGAAATAATATCAAAGATGTCAGGAAAGCCAAGGGGAGAGATAAAGTCAAAGCTTACAGAAGCAGAGATTCCTTCAATGATAATAGATGAGCTATTGCCTGCAGAAGCAAAGCCGGGAGAGGAAGGAAAGCCGGCTGAGAAAAAAGAAGAGCAGCCAAAACAGGATAAAAAATAAATAAGTTTAAATATTAGTTGAGTTTAATGTAAACAAAAAGGGGTGGTTATAATGGCTATTATTTCAAAAGAGGATGCAAAAAGAGCGCTTTCTGACGTAGATTCAAACCATGTATTCTGGGTTTGCAACGGGCAGGTTTTAAAAAATATAAAACAGCTTCCTGCTGCAATGAAAAAAATGAAAAAAGAAGTTTTTGAGCATCATGTCAACAAAGAAAAAAATGATTTCGCAAGCTGGATTAATGATATTGTGAAAGATACAAAACTTGCAGCTGACCTAAAAAAAGTTAAGGATAAAAAAGGCATAATAAAAAAAGCAGCTGACAGAATAAAATTTCTTGAAAAAAAAGCCAAATAATTTTTTTATATTTTAATAAATCTCCTGCTCTTCACGGTATTTTGCCTTGCATTTAGGGCACACTTTGTCTTCTTCCTTAAGCTCTGCGCCGCATTTCATACAGATTTTTTTATATTGCATTCACGCACCACCCATTATATTTTTTAATCAGATTTAGCATCTTTTTTCAGAAAAAGTTTTTTAATCATTTCTAATAGTATTATTGTATTTCATATATTTAAATTTTGTGTTTTTTTCCGCAGTATTTAAATAATGCTTTAGTTTATTATAAAAAAATATGAAAAAAACAAAAAAGAGTGCAGCAAAAAATAACAAGCTAAAGCAGGAAACAAAAAAGCCGGCTAAAAGAAAAGCAAAAAATAAAACTGAAAGTTGGTTAAGACAGCACACAATTGCAATAATAATATCTGTGATACTTTTTTTATTGATTTCAGGGTTGGGCACAAAAATATTCTTATACCTTAATTTTATCCTTGGAAATGACATAATAATCCATCTTGATTCTGATAAGGAAGACTTAAGTTTAATAAGAGGGCAGCATGAAACAATCAATTTTAAGTCAAGTATAACAACAAATCCATTTTGCAACGCGCAATGCAGCTATGTTTTTGATGACATAAGCAACAACAAAACCCTTGATTATGATGATTTCAAACTTTCTCCGGGAATGCCGATAACAAAGCAGTATGTTGTAAGTATAGATGATTTTGGAGAAGGGCAGAAGCTTTACAGGTTTGCGATTGAATGCGTGGGTTCTCCAAGCTTGTTATGCCACACAAAACAGGAATCAACATCAAGAAATGTATTGGTTACT
>JAQTRH010000078.1 GCA_028711925.1 Candidatus Nanoarchaeia archaeon
TACGGCATTTTCATAATATCTACAATTGATAATATCCTGCTTGCGAAAATAGTGAAGGCAAAAGCTAATGTAAGCCCAGTAATTGTCATTATAGGAGTTATAGGTGGTGCAAGCATGTTCGGGATTATTGGAATTTTTGTTGGCCCGATATTATTGCCTTTGCTTATGACCTATCTTGAAACATTTAAAGAAAGGTTTATTTAACAAGTAATGAGGGTTGTCTAGTAATTTTTTTCAAATGATTTTTATTTCACCAAGACATTATTAAAATAGATTAGTTCAATTTCTTCATTCTTTTCTTGATGTATTTTATGTAATCTTTGACATCATCCTCAAAATCAAGTATGTCTTTTCTTTTGAGTTTCTTTTTTCTCAGTTTTATTGCCTTATGAACAATATGGCCTTTCTGCTTTGTAAAATGTTTCTCTAAATCAACATAATATGGATTAAACTTAAAGTTATAATCCTTTTCTGCCTCAACCCTGGCCAAAAAAAGCACTGATTTTGGGAAGTTCTGTATAGGGTATAATTCCTCTCCTTTTTTCAGTTTTTTCAGGAATAATTCAATTGTGTTTATGTGTATTTTTGCTTCTTCTTTTAGTTTTATTGGCTTGATCTTGAATTTTGAAAAATTTAAATTCTTGCCCCATAATTTCTTATAAAATGGAAAATGTTTGATTAAAATACCTAAACCAACATACTTTGCTATTACTCCTCTTGGTTTTCCTTTGTTTAATTCATCAATTCCTATAGCCCTGAATCTTGTTTCAAATCCGCCGCACAATGTTTTTGCTTTCTTTTCAAATTCAGAATTAATCTTGTTTTCTTCTTTGATTATATCAAAATCAGGACTTACAATACCAAACAAGTCAATATCACTAAGCTTAACCCTATCTTTAGTTAAAATTGTCCCAGAAAGATAAAGAGAAATAAGGCCCTTGTCCTTAAATTCCTTAACAGTAAATTCTGCTATATTTTTTATAATTTTCTTTAATTTTTTATCATTCATAATCTAATTTAAATTAATTTAATTTATATAACTTTACATAAAATAATGAGACTAATAATAACAAACATATTATTATAACTGCCAGCAACTTCTCATTTATGTAATTTCGAAGGAAAAGGATAACTAGGAAAATAATTAAAAATATAAATATCACAACAGCATAAGGGCTCCCTAATGCACTATTTACATCTTTATTAGGCCCAGGCAACATAATATAATTAAAAAATGTTAGAATTTAAAAATCTTATCATAAAAATTCAAAATTTCTTTCAACTCTATTTTTTATTGTTCTATGAGATAGCCCCACGTATGTAATTTATCGCTGTCTTCAAACCAGCTCTCTCCTATATCATCACGATAGTACATGTGAGGGATAGAAATGTTCTTAATTCTTTGATAGGCCTGTTTTCTTGCCTGGTGCATTGTCTGGCCGCAGCCGCACACAACAAGAACAACCCCTGAATTTCCTGTAACAATCCATTCACCATTGACTAACTTAACATCCTCAATATGCACTCCGTCTGTGGGCTTCTTAAAGTAAATAATTGAATCCTTTGATTTAACCTGAAATGTCTCTTTATCTGTGAAAGGGAAAGGAGGAACAACAATTCTTACACCAATTTGAAATCCTGACCTTACTTTTAAATTTGGTGAATTTCCCTGTGCAAGCTCGTACAAGAAATCGCCTGTAGGAGTTAGCATTCCTTCCTCTTGTATAAATACGCATGGATACCCAAACCTGCTTGTAAACTCAAGAGGATAAATCCCTTTGCTGTTGACAATGCAGTTCAAATCAATATAACCAATGTATCCCTCTTCTGCAAGCTTGGCTTCAAATTTCTTTAAAGTCATATTAAACAGCTTGTTAGGGCTAGATGACCAGAACATTGAGGTTCCCATCTCTCCTGTTGAAGGTCCTAAATTACCAGGAAAAAGCTTTTTATGCTCAAAGTTAACATTTATTGGATAGATAAAATTCTTTCCATTAAAAAAAGCGCCAACTGCAATCTCCACTCCAAAAATTCTTTTTTGCAGTTGAAAAGAGGGAATCTTTTTTGACCATGCCTTGTTATAATCGCTAAGCACTTGTATTACATCCCTTCCGTTATCATCTTCTCCTATAAAAAGAAGGCCTTTAAGATTTGCAGCCTCCCCGCAAGGCTTCAAAACATATCTTTCAGGATTTTCCTTTACAAACTGTATTGCCTCTTCAAAGTCTGTAAATACTTTTGAAGGAAGTATGTTTATTCCAAATTTTTTTAGCTCCTCCTGACCAAAATCCCTGTCATCCTCTAATTTATCAGTATACGGTGTTCCTCCTATGACCCCCTTTCCTTTGCTTCTGAGTTCCTGCGCTTTTTCGCCCTGACCAAGAACATCATCAAAAACAATGATATCAGCCCATTCTATTTCCTTTTCCCAATCTTCAACCATATCAACAAAACCAAGGCCAACTTCCTTGTCATCAGAATTTTTCACATAATATCTAACCTCATGGCCTTCTAGTTTAATTCGCCATGCAATATCAGCTATAAGGCTATCAAGAGTTACAAAAAGAAATCTCTTAGGGTTTTGTGTTTTTTTATTGTGGTTTGTTCCATTGGCCTTCTCAGGCTTTCCTGTATTATCCATTTTAGTAAAGAAATTTTTAATAAGTATTTATATTTTTTGCCTAATTTAAATGTTGTTGGTTATTTCTAAAAATAAAACAAAAAGGTTTAAATAAAAGCTATTCTATTTATACAACAATTTAAATGCATAATGAAAAAATAATTGAAAAGTTAGAGAATATTGTTAAAGATAATTCTTCAAAAGATATAATTACAGAGGACAACGAAAGGATATTAAAAACATATTATTTGCTTGCACTTGCATACTTAAAAGAAAGAAGTGTTAAAAAGGCAACTGAGTGTTATGTCTGTTTTTTTAAAGAAGCAGACAAGATGAGAGAAAAAGAAATATACTCTAAAAATTTATATTGCAATAAATCAGAACATATACAAGATATTACAAAAAACGGAGAAATGAAGTCCTTGGATTACTTTGAAAAGTTAGGAAGATTATGGAGAAAAATAAAACCAGATCTAATATCTAATTAATTCAAAAATCTCTGTTAAGTTTAATTCTAATGCAGCAACCGGCATCTCTAATTCCCAGTTTGTTATCACTTCTGGCGAGATTTCTCCTATGTAGGCCAGTTTTTTCCCATTGACAACTACTCTTCCAACCCTGCCTTTAATAAAGCTATCATGCTCTATGTTTTCAATCTCATAATTTAAGTCAAGAGCCCTAAAAAAATAATCCATTGCTTGCTTTATCTCTGTGAAATTCGCCTTTGTGTGCGATATTAAAACAGCCAGCCTTGTGAATTCTTCAGCATTTGTCTCTTTTTCTTTATTCTCTTTAAAACAGATCCCCATCTCAAAAATTTTTTGGGGAAATTCTCTATTACGATTATTCTTTAAAACATCCATCAAGCTTGGAATCATCCATGACCTTAAGACATTATAATCAGTGGTTAATGCATTTGAAAGTTCTATGCAGTTAAGCTCAAGATTCATCTTTTTGTTAAGATTTTCCTTGTTTGTGATATGATATGTGTTTGTTTCAATCATACCAAGGCCAACCAGGATGTTTGCAACCTTTGCCTTGAATTTTTCAAAAGAGTCTTCTTCTGCAATGGTTGCAAGGTTTGGTATCTCAGGATTAAAATTTTCAAATCCGTATGCAATAGCAACTGCCTCAACAACATCAACTGGATGTATTATATCTCCTCTATAAGCAGGAATCAAGACTTCATTATCATAGCCAAGGCCCATCCTTGAAAGCAATTTCTCAAACTCTTTTTGTTTTAAGTTAAGACCCAGTAATTTGTTAACATAATCTAAACTAACCTTGATTTTTCTCGCACTTAAATCCGGGCTAACCACTCCGTTAACATCAAGGGAATAAATCTCTGCACTCCTGTCTGATAAGCTTGAAACCAAAATATTTAATGCCTGTGTAACAGCATTAACATCTGTTCCGGTAACATCAATAAAAAGATTTTTTGTTTCCTCCCTAACCTGTGTTACAATTCCATTAATTATTGGAGGAAAGGAAACAACATCATTTTTTGCATCAATTATAATTGGATATCTTTCCAATCCTTCTAAGCAGAAAGCATAATCCCTCCCTTTTGGATGTTTTGACAATATCTGGGCAAGATTCATCTCTTTTTCCATTCCCAATGGAACAAATGAAATTTCATTGGGTTTAACTGCCTTGTAAATTAAGGGAAACTTAACCTTATCAAAATCATGCACTCCAATTGCAACCTTTTTTCTTTTCCTTCCATGTGTTAAATGGATTTTTTCCTGCAGCTGCATTAAGCTCTTTATTGCCTCGTCTGTCAAATTAACATTCTTAAGTACTGCGCATCTTATGACAGGGCTAACATTCTCAACAGAATTTTCAACCTTGGCCTTTAAATCAGATTTTTTTACATCATATTCTCTTAATCCTGTTTTTATTCCTATAAACGAGCTTAATGCCCTTGCGAATCCCTCTTCAGACAATAAATCAGGCCTGTTCGGAAAAATCTCAACTGTAATTTCAAAATCATCAACTCTC
>JAQTRH010000079.1 GCA_028711925.1 Candidatus Nanoarchaeia archaeon
GGGGTTTGGCGAGCATTCCATCATCTGCCCAGAAAGCTCAGCTTTGACATTGATAACATTAAGGTCATCTATGCCTATTGATTCTGAAGAGCAGGCATCAGCAAACTTTTCTTTTCTTATTATGCCTCCATTATTTACATTCTTAACCTGAATTATGAACTGTGGTTTTATATAATCATCATTTTCTCCTGGCAGCATTTTGGATTCTATCTTTGTTACTGCAACAGGCGCCCCCTGTGTTGAAAGAGAGATATCTTTTACATAACACACTTTATTTATAGTTTTTAAGCCATACACATCAGTGTCTATGCAGACGCTTACATCTGCGACAGTAGTGTATGGATAGCAAACAGTTGCAATAATTGTTGATTCTCTTCTTTCACTTTGAGTATTTATTTTTTTTGTGCTGGCCTTCAGGAATTTTGTCAGCTGGTCACCCAAGGGCATTGCAACAGACTTCCCATCCAAGTTAAAACTTATCCTATTTTCCGGGTTTTCAACATGGATATATTCATCTTCCACTGAAAAAGACACTATTCCGTTTCTTACGCCAGAGGCCCCTTCATTCTTCAATAATATCCCTATGCTGAAAGGATTTTCCTCATAAATTTCAGTAGGAGGCGCATTCTGGAGAAAGCTTAATGTTATGCCTCTGCTTCCTGTCCTGAAGCTTTTTTCGCTGGGAGTATTTCCATTACTAACAAGATCACACCCAGACAAAAATAAGATTAAACAAAAAAAAACTATAATTTTTATTTTAATTTTCATTTGTCAAAACCTTCTTTTTCTATTCCTTCTCTGACTTCTTCCACATAGTCAGCAATTTCAGCATTAGCACATCCAAAACCATTATATGCTCTTAATACCATATTCCAACAATCACTTTCGTATGAATATGAATTATACTTATCTCTATACTCTTGATTTTCACAATTATAATTTACTTTATTTCTAAAACTTTTTCTTCCTTCTGCATCACAGAATGAATTATAATGTCCTTTTATTATACTGATTGCGCATTCTATATTTCTGTTTATATCAAAAATATCTTCTTTGCTGTTTAAATTACATTTATACTTATGTATCTCATAATTTATTTGCATTAATCCTATACTCTCTCCATTGTCTCCTACTTCATTTTTATTAAATGTGCTTTCAGTATACCCTACTCCTAATAAAATTTCAGGAGGGATATTATTTTGTTCTGCTGCGGATCTGAGTTTAGATTTAATTTCATCTGTTGTTTGGTAAGGCAAGTTCTTCCAATCTTCTCCTTCTGTTGTCACTTCTTCTTTTAGATAGCTCATTCCACACGTGCTGCCATCCCACCTGCATGTTATATCATTCTCCCTGAAATTGCAAATGTCTTTTTCACAGTAGTCTTTGCTAAGGTATATATTGCAATAGTCTTTGCTTGGCAGACCCTGAATAGTTGTATAACGAGGGCATTCACTGCAAGATTCATAATAAACATCACTGCCGCTTTTCTTAAAATAAGAATAACAATTCAAATTACAAGGGTCTGTATCACACCATATTTGGTTATCAAATCCAAGTTTGTCGTAAAAATTTGCATTATAATCGCTGCAAGTTGATATTTCCTTGCATACTTCTTTATCTATCTGATCATTAAGTTCTCTGATTTCACTTTCATCAGTCATTGCATTTTCTTCGCTTTTGTAATCTTCTACTTTTATTATTTCAACAGTAGTTGATTTTTCAAGCTCATAAATATACTTTGCAGAAACTCTAAATTCACGTGTTGTTATTGGGTTATTGTCAAGAAGGCTATTAGGGTCTTCAACATTTAGCCTGCACCTGATTGTGTAGAAATTAGTTATGTTTTCTGTTTTTTTACTTGGAACCATATGATAAACATCATACCCATCTTTGTTTGTTTCAACAAAATTAAACTCATGGTCGCAGTTTGTAAGCTCTAAGCTGTCATGTACCTGCACCTCAAGCTCTGTTATTTCTCTTATTTTTCCTTCCCACCTGTTGTCAAGGCTGATTCCAAAATATAAAGGAACATTTTCATTTTCACCATCAACCCAAATACCCACAGGAAGAGGGTCAACTGATCCTATTCCTATCCCTACAGGACCGTTTGTAAATATCGTAACAGGGTTAACATGGCTTATTCCATACTTGCTTAGCACATCAACATTCTCCCTGTTCAAGGTTCTTAATGTTTCTTTGTTCATATAATATGTTTTAAGGTAACTTTTTGTTTCAAAATTAAATAAAGCGTTTATAACCACTTTTGGCCTTCCTGAATTTAACCTTTCAAAAACACAGTCAATCCATTCCTCTTCCTGCCCTGCTACATTCATATGTTTGGGTGTAACATTTCCTTCAATTTTGTTTTTATTTTCTTCTGCATAACATGAGATGTCAACATCTATATCATCTTTGTCCATATCCCCTTCAAAATTTTTTGCTTTTATATTGCCCCATACAGTTACCCTTTCACCCTCATAAAACTTGGAATCAGACGGCCTTACATTCTCAAGATAAACTCCTATGGGCTCTTTCTCATTTTTTTCAACATCACTTGCATAAAGGCCCCCTGTTGCGTAATTCATCATCTTGTTAAAAGAGGAAATTATATTTTTAGGAATTTGTTTTAAATTGTCCCCAAATCTATATGCATTGGATTTAAACTTACTCCATGAACCTGCAACAACCTGGTTTATGTTTAAACCAGTTTCCACTTCTGTTAAATTAAGGTCTATTGAAAGACTGTATATAAGAGTAGGAAGTGCAAGGAAAACCCAAAATATGATTACCCCCCATCTTATAATATTTGTAAGGCTTGTTCCCCCTACTGCAAAAGTAAGATATATCACCCATATAGGAAAAAATACAACAAACCATTGATAAATTTGTGATGCCTGCAAGAAGGGAATAAGGTTCCCTAAATAAGGAAATAAAAAAGAAAGGGTTGATAAAATCAAGGGAGTTTTAAGGTCATCCACATCCATCACAGAAGGATCGCTTTTGAATGTAGTTGCCCATGCAAATACAGCTATTACAATATAAAATCCAAGCCTTACACTTGATTGCCTGAAGCCAAGAACCATAGCATCATAGACATGGAAAAGTAGGCATATAACCAGTAAAAGATTTGGGGACTTTGAAGGATGTATTCTATCTCCTACCCAATTCCATCCATCTCTAACAGTTGGCATTATCTACCTCTTTTTTCAGAAGAAAGATTCATTCTTCCAGCTCAATCTTCATCTCAACAATATCAAGCATTGACAACGGGTGTATCTATATGAAGTTATTGCCCTGCTTTAAATCTCGGTCTATGTTTTTGTAATATTTTGCCTCTTTTGTATCAATTGTGCTCATCCTGTTGTTTATGTTAATGTCCATATTCTTGTCTCTTTTGTCGTCAACAAACTCAAGGCTCAGTTTCACATCATAGGTGTCATCCTGTATTTTTTTGTATAAAGATTCATTTATTTCAAAGTAATAAGTGGGGTAGGTGATTTCCTTTAAGGATGTGTCTATCCTTATGTTATCCAGGCGGTATGAACCTTCTGCTGTTTTGAAGATTATCTCATTATCTCCGCTTTCAAGTATTGAAGGGGAAAAGCTGTATATATTCCAAGTTTGGCAGTCAGGAACATTAGAGGAAACTTGATGATAGTTTATCATTATCTCAAGCTTTCCAACATTATCCTGGTTGCAGTTTGGCCAGAATCTCAAACTTGCCTTTTCCATATTCAGCTTTTCATTTTCGCTTATGAAAAATGTATTTTGGCCTTCCTGCCTGCTTATATCCGTAACATCAGCAACAATCTTGAGATGACTAAAACTGTAAACATTTGTTGACCAGAACATTATTCCTGTGCCTGAAACACTGAACTCTAAAATATTTTCTTCATCAAGGTATTTTTTGTCAAGCTTTAAAGGATTTGGATTAGAAGTTGAGATTTCACCTTCAAAAACCTCCTGCCCATTCAGCATTATGCTTAAAATCCCCCTGTATTCGTTTAATGAGAAGGAAAGCATCACATTATCAGTATTTTCAAGGTCATCTATTGTGAATTTAATTTCTTTCTTTTTCTCATCAAAAAGGCCCTTTCTCACAATAAAAGGATTTGCAGAATGTATCTCTCTTGCATTAGTGGTTTTATAAAGGTAAAAGCTTGATATATCATGCTCGTATGTCTTTTCCTTGAGATAATCTATCCTTCCAGGATATTCAAGAAGAAGGACTTTGTATTCTATAACTTCATCATTTGACTGGTCTTCTTCATCTTCATTTTCATCAAGTATCTTTGCTCTCTCATCAGGAGGAAGAAAGATGAAATAAAGAACAATCAAGCCAACAATAAGGGCTATTAATGCAGTGGCCCCAGAGGCCTGAGTTATTTGTTCGCCTTTTTTTGTTTTAATTTTCTTGTACATGACTATCACCTGTTTAAACTTAAATAGATAATTTAATATATATAAGTTTTTCTTATTTTAGGATAATGAACACCATACATTCAAATTTAAGGAAAGGAGAAATAAAGGTTAAGGCTGAAAACCTTGATGATTTATGGGTTTTGAGCAGCGTCATAGAGCC
>JAQTRH010000080.1 GCA_028711925.1 Candidatus Nanoarchaeia archaeon
GGACAGCATCAACAGCTCCCATCTCAAGGTTTTTCTTGACCTCATCATATCCATAGCTGGCCATTCCCGGCTTTGTTGACAAAAGGTTAAAAAATCTTGCCATAATCTCTTTTTCAACAGCAATTTCTTCTTTTGCCAATACATCCTGTGATTTGTCTAAAAGCTCCTGCAGCCCAAACTCTTCTGTGTAGGAAAGGTCTTTTATTGCAATTATTTTTTTCCTTACCTCGTTTGTGATGTATCCTCCTTCAACAAAATCGTATTTTGTTGGACCGGGTCCGCCAACAATTATTCCTTTTAATCCCTCAAGATTAAGGAACTGCTCTTTTACATACTCAGCAACTTTTTTGTAATGGTCTTTTGCCGCTCCCTCCCTTAATCTTGCGAAACGTGCTGCAGACTGACCTCCTGCCCTGAATTTTCCTGGGACTTGCGAATGTGTTTTCAGTAAAGGCACTATTGTTTTTCCTTTCAAAAGTGCAATGTCTGCATCCCTTCTGTCCATAACAATAAGGCCATAAACCTCTTTTGTGTCAAGCATCTCCCTTAACAAATCAAGCAGAAACTCTTTGTCACACCTGTAAATTCGGGTGTTTAGTGGCACAGGAGGCTCAACGCTCCAAACTTGCAAATCATTTTGGCCCTCCCTTTCAGCAACATTTCCTGAGAACAGTGCAAGGCCGTTTTTTGGGGTTTGTTTAAACAATTTTAAATGCTGAATCATCTTTTCAAGGGCGTCTATGACATTTTTCCTTGTTGAAGCTGATTTTATATTGGTTGCAGTTCCCTGCTCCTGTTTAAGGTGGTTTGTAATCTTATTTATATCATAACCTGCAGGAATATACACTGTAACAAGCTCTGTGTGCGGCCTTCTGAATACCTCTAGAGTCTTTATAAATTTCTTGAGTTCATATCTTTGTTTTTCAGTTAGTGACATATTTAAAAAGAATAATAAGCAGTATATAAAATTTTGCTAAATAAAAATTCAAAACAAAAGATTTAAATATGGTCCATTTTTCCTCTGTTTGTTAGTTGGGGCTGTAGGGTAGCTTGGTTTATCCTTTCTGGTTTGGGTTTCAAAAACAGAAAACCAGACGACCCCGGTTCAAAACAAATGGTTACGCTCATTTGATACGCAAGGGAGGGCATTGCCTAACAGCAAGCCCGCCGAGCTCGCTTCGCTCGCAACGTTTGTTGAAAGTCCGGGCAGCCCCATTTATGGTAGTGATTAAAAATGGCAAAAACAAAAGGATTGGGATCAATAAAGCGCTTTGGCCCTAGGTATGGAAGAACAGTAAAGCTCAAGCTGGCTAAAGTAGAAAAAGAGCAGAGAAAAAAGCATAAGTGCCCTTACTGCAACAGCCCAACTGTCAAGAGGGTTTCAGTTGGCATATGGTACTGCAAAAAGTGCAATTCAAAATTTACTGGAAAAGCATACACTCTATCAAAGAAAGAAGAAAAAAAGGAGGAAGCGCTTTAAATGGTAGAATACAAATGCTTTAGCTGCAATAAAAAGGTGTCAATAGACTATCTAAGAAAAAAAATAAGATGCCCTTACTGCGGCTCTAAAATACTTTTCAAGCCACGCGTAGCTCCAACAAAGGTAAAGGCCAGATGAGCTATTCAGCTGTAATAAAGGTTAAACAAAACCCGGATATTGTTTTCAAGGCATTTCAGGCTGAAGCAAAAAATTTAAAAACTGAAAGGTCTGAATATACTATAAAAAAATTAAAACACTGCGTTGAATTTCATATAAATGCTCAAGACTCGGTTGCGCTAAGAGCAACCCTTAATTCAATAACAAAGCTTTTTACTGTCTATGAAAAAATAGACAGCATAAACAAAAAATGAGTGTCTCAAAAGAAACACAGCAAAAAATTCAACAGCTCCAGCTAATGGAACAGAGTATGCAGCAGTTCCTAATGCAAAGACAAAACTTTCAGTCGCAGCTTGCTGAGATTGATTCTGCATTAAAAGAGCTAAAAAAATCCAAAGAAGCTTATAAAATTATAGGCAATATAATGGTCTTGTCAGATAATGAAGAGCTTGAAAAAGAGCTGGCATCAAAAAAAGAAACAGCAGAACTCAGGATAAAGACTATTGAAAAGCAGGAGCAAAAGCTCAGAGAAAAAGCTGAAGACATGCAAAAACAGGTTCTGGACGAAATAAAAGAGCAGTAAAATGACAGAAGAAAAAATAAAAGAGATAATTGATGCCCTTTCAGAGCTGAATGATGATGTTTCTGTGCCAAAAAATATAAAAACAAAAATAACAAACATAATATCCATTCTTGGTGATGATTCTGAGCTTTCAATAAGGATGAATAAGGCGTTAAACGAGTTAGATGAGATATCTGATGACACCAATATGCAGTCATATACCAGAACCCAGATATGGAATATAGTTTCTATGCTGGAGTCTATTCATAGTTAGACTTTCTCTTTCTTATCTTAACAACTTTATTCCTTGTTAAAAGTGAGTTTGGAAGATAGATTATATCGCCTCTTTTTGTTTCTATCTTTGTTTCAACAAGATTAATATGGATAACCTTTCCTTCTGTGTTATCAACCTTTATTGTGTCTCCAACATTTATAAACTTCTTTTTGTGTATAAAAATGCCCGAAAACATATTAGGCATAAAGTCTTTTATTGAAAGGAATATTGAGATTATGATTATTATTAGTATTGCCCCTGATATCATATGCAGAACAACAGTTGTAAGGCCAAGCTGGTTTAAGGCCATAACTATAAAAAGGAAATAAATAAAGTAACTTACAAAAAAAGAAATTCCCTCTTCGAGTGAGATTTTTATTCCTGTTGCCTTTTTCATTATGCTGTTGAACTCAATGCTGTGAAGCAGGTTTTTTACAACTTTTCCTAAAATTTTCCCAACTACAAGCCCTATCAGGATAATGATTACTGCAACAACTATTTTTGTAAAAAGCCCTGATACCAGCTGAGGCAACATGTTTATTGAATTCTCTATTATTTGTGAGCTGTTGAATGTTTCCATAGAATAAAGAATACACTCTACATTGTTTAAAAACCTTATGTTTTTAAAAAGTCATTCGATGCATGACTTAACAAAGCCATAAAATAATGGAGATGGTTTATTCAATGAAGATTTAAACTCCGGGTGAGATTGTGTTGCCACAAAGAATTTATGTTTTGGCAATTCTATAAATTCCATAAGTTTTGTTTTATCAGCCCTTAAATGGTAGCCTGAAAACAAAAGCCCGTTATCCTGAATCTTTTGCACAAAATCAGGATTAACCTCATATCTGTGCCTGTGTCTTTCAACTATTATTTTGTTTTTTTCATCTAAAATTCCAAGTCTAAAGATTTGGGTTTTTTCTTTTTTTATTCTGTTTATCCTTTTCAGGTCTTCTTCTAATCTATTTGATTCTTTGTATAAATCAAAAACCCTTGAATTCTCATTAAGGACTGCTGCATAAGCGCCAAGACGCATTGTCCCACCATATTTTTTATCTTTTATGAACTCTTTTTGTGATTCCAATATCTTTATTACAGGATATTTTGTATTTTCATCAACCTCTGTGGTATTTGCATCTTTCATGTTGCAGACATTCCTTGCAAATTCAACAATTGCCAGCTGCATTCCGTAGCACAATCCCAAGAAAGGTATGTTATTTTTCCTTGCGAATTCTATTGCCTTTATCTTTCCCTCGACTCCTGAAGATCCAAAACCGCCCGGCACTATTATGCCATTGTAATTTTTTAATTCATTTAATCTGCCTTCATCATGCTCAAATTTTTTTGAGTCTATCCATTTTACATCTGCACTAACTCCAAGGTTTGCGCATGCATGCTGTATTGCCTGGTTGACAGAAACATACGAATCCTTTAGCTCATACTCCCCTATATCAATGTATTTGCAAACCATTGCAATTGTTATTTTTTTCCCATTGTTTGCAATGTTATTAACAAGATTTTCCCATTCAATCCAGTTAGGATTTCTCTTTGGTTTTATCTTAAACTCATCCAGTATTTTAAGGCCAAGCTTATCTTTCTCAAGGTCAAGAGGTATTCTATATATTGTGTCGATATCCGGCTCAGAAATAACACGGTCTGATTTTATGTTTGCATATCTCTCTATTTTTTCCTTTCTTACATTATCAATCTCTTTTTTTGCCCTGCATATTATAAAATCAGCGAAAATTCCGTTTTCGCCGAGCATTCTTATGGCCTGCTGCGTCGGTTTTGTTTTCATTTCCTCTATATGAGAAGGAACAGGAAGGTATGTGATAAGTATATATATTATGTTCTCTTTCCCTATTTCCCTTTCAAGGCTTTTAACAGCAAAAAGAAAGGGAATGTTTTCATAATCTCCTATTGTTCCCCCTATTTCAATTATGCAGAAATCATAATTATCAGAAGCATCTTTGATTCTCTTTTTTATTTCATCAGGTATATGGGGAATGAACTGAACTGTTTTTCCAAGATATTTTCCGGCCCTCTCGTCATCTATGACTTTTTTATAAACCTGCCCTGTTGTTATGTTGTTCTTTTTTGGTATATCTATATTAAGAAAACGCTCAT
>JAQTRH010000081.1 GCA_028711925.1 Candidatus Nanoarchaeia archaeon
AAGTCATGGGCAAACATCAACGTGCTTTTAAAGCAGAGAACAGATGAGCTTCCAAAGCTTATAAACTCTGTAAAGGGTTATATGAAACATGAAAAAGAAACACTTACAGAGCTTACAAAGGCAAGAACCTCAATGATGAATGCAAAGACAATGTCGCAGAAGGCAGATGCTGACAATGCAATAAGCAGCGCGCTTAAGACAATATTTGCAGTGGCAGAGAACTATCCTAACCTTAAAGCAAATGAAAACTTTATGCAGCTTCAGAACAGGATAAGCGGAATTGAGAATGAATTGGCAGACAGGCGCGAGTTTTATAATGACAGCGTAAACACTTACAACATAAGGATACATTCTTTCCCTGATATGTTTGTTGCAAGAAAAATGGGATATAAGGAAGAGGACATGTTTAAAGTTTCAGAACAAGACACAAAAGACGTTGAAGTAAAATTCTAATTTTATTTTATTATTTTATTTAATTTGTCTATGCTTTTTAACAGAGAGAATTTTGTCTCACAGTGCTTTTTGTTTATTCTGTTGATGAGACCCTTTATATCATCTATTTTTTTGTCTTTTTCCTGATTTCTTTTTATATCTATATTATTAAATTCAGCAAGCAAATCACACTCACTTTCAAGAACATTCCTTAGAAGTTTAACAAATATTATATTTTGTTCATTGTAATGGCCTATCTTACTTGTCTTGTTTCCGCTGAAAACGCATTCAGTAAAATAATTAATTTCCTTATCAAGGTTCCATGGAATTACAACCTTGCTTATCTTTTCTTTTTTTATTAGAAGAATTGTTGGTTTGTCTATCTGTCCTAAACTAAACCCTTTAACCTGTTTTTTAGTTAATTTAACTTTTTTATAAATTGAATTAATCAAAATCTCTGAAATTCTTGCCTCAATGCTTTTATCATCAATCAAGAGAACCTTTTCATTTTCCTCAATAATCTTTTTTTGCTTTATTTCCTTTTTCACTCTTCTTTGTATTAAATTGCAGAAGCATCTTCTGCAAAGTATATGTCCCAAGTAAGGAAGATTTATCTCTCCTTTGTTTTTTTTGCACTTCTCGCATAGCATGTAATACTTATTTTTACAGGGTTTTAAATAAGTATTCATTTAAAAGCAAAAAAAGACAACATTTATAAAGCATCAATACTTCTTAATTACAAGGCGGGGTTCTTTTGCAGTGTCTTTTCAGAAATTGTTCAAATAATGATTCATACTTAACTTGATTTCCTCGTCTATAAAACTAAAATACCTTTATGTTACTACTATAGAATGCTTAAAAAACCGAAAGATTTATATATAAGTTACACTTATACAGTAGTATAAATGGGAAGTGGGGGTAGTAACATTCTAATCATACTCAACTATCACCTCTTTTTCCTGGGATTGAAGCTTCGGCTTCTTTCCCGGGTTTAAGATCACCTCTTTTTCCTGGGATGAGAGCTTTGCTCTTATCCTGGGTTTTATAATCACCAAGAAGTCTATCTTTTCAGTTTTATTTCAAGGCAGTCTTTTCTTGTTTTTTTTCTGAATAATAACAAGCCAAGAAATAGACCTATTGATACTCCAAGAATAAAGACATAAATAAGCTCTGAATCAAAATATACCGCGCCTGGTTTTTTGCTTTTCTCAAAGTAAATCTCAAGATTGCTTAGCTCAAGTGCATACTCTGAATAAAGAAGCGCAGAGTACTTATCATCATCCTTTAGTGTTTTCGCATACTCATAGTATGAATATCCCACTATTGGGAACAACCCTTTATTGCTTGTTTCAACTATCTTTCTTCCAACAATCTCAAGCTTTTTTTCTATAAGATCAGGTATCTGCTCTTCATCCATGCCAAGAGTAGAAAGGATTATGTCAGATTCTGCCTTTGCCTTGCTTGCCTTGAAAAGACAAAGCTCATAATCACTATTTTCCATATCTTCATATGCAAGGTCTATTAGCTTTCTTGTTCCTTCTATCTCTTTTGGAAAGAACATTTTCACATATTGGTATCTTTCTTCTGCTTCCATTATTTTGGTTTGGCATGACTCTCTCAAAACATCTTTACTGAAATCAAAACTCTCTCCTTTATTATTGAAAAACTCGCTCCATGCCTCTGCGCTGTAAAGCCTTTCTATTGCATAGGCGAGAGAGTTTATGCTTTCATCTTTTTTTCCTTTTCCTAAATTCTCTTCACTTATGTCAAGATAATCCTCTGCTTCAATCAGCCTTTCCTTTACCACAGCATAAGTCTGCAAATCTGTTATAGTCTCATACTTAAAAGGAATCTTTGAGTCAAAAATACCTATTTCCTGTCTTGTTGATTCTATGATTTCTGCTATCTCAGATTTATTTAAATCCTGCATTAAAAGAACAAGATACCTATATTGGGTGTTTGCACCAAAACAAAAGCTTGCTGCAGAGTAATATTTTTCTTCATCAAATGCTGTTTTTCCTTTTTCGCTGAGGTTGAAAGCATTTTGTTGTATTTTATTGATTTCTTCATCTAAATCATCTTTTTTCATGCTTTCATATTCATATTTAAGCTGCTGGCTTTTGCTGCACAGCATTTCACCTAGGGACATCATTATTCTTGAATATTCCTCGCTTGTTTCAGGAGTCTCGTTTGTTTTTTGTTTTTTTATCCCAGCTATCTCATACAAAATATCATCAATATCAGAAACTTCAATAACCTCTATGCTTATTTCTTTGCCGTATTCAACAAGGTCATATGACTCATTTTCCTGTTTTTGGAATCTTGTTCCTGAAGGTATTAATACTTTTTTTAAGTCAGCTTTTGAAGCAGCCTCTATTTTTTCCTTTAATCCGCTGACAGGCCCAACTATTCCCCCTGAGTTTATTGTTCCTGTTATTGCAGTGCTTTCATCTATCTTAATATTCTCGAGCATGGATATTGTAAGCGCAGCAACAGCAGAGCCTGCGCTTGGCCCCCCTATAATAGAGGAATCTGCCCTTATAGTATAAAAGAAATCATAATAATCACAATCAACCTCAGCGTAATTGCATGCAATGCTCTTTGCAAACCTTGTTGAAATCTGGGTGTCAAGCTGAGTAAGCGGAAAGGTGTCTATGAAAACACGCCCATTGCCGGGTTTTATTTCAAGATATAAGTCAGCATTTGATCCTACGTAGCCGTCTTTGGTTTGGCTTACTGCCAGCAAGGGCATATGGCCTGTTTTTGCATTGCACAAAGGCGCTGCAATTAAAATGCATAGAGATAAAATCAATAAAAAATTTATTTTATTCATAAATGAAAAGAATGATTAATCCATTAAATATCTTTTTATTTTTCCTGCTGCTTGCCCTTGCAGTTGGGATTTATGCAAAATACCCATGGCCTTCTGCCTTTTGATATTACCATAACCATAGGATAGCCGCATTCAGGGCATTGTTTTTCAGCTGATTTAACAAGGCCTTTCTGGGGCAGACTGAATGTTGTCTTGCATTTAGGATAAGCATCGCATGCAATAAACCTTTTTTTTGTTTTCCTTGAGAATATAACCCTTAAATCCCCTTTTTTGCATACAGGGCACTTTCCAATAAAGCTTTCCTTGTTTCTTGTTTCAATGGTTGCTTCCTTTAATCCTTCGCCTATATCCTTTTCTTTTTTCTTGAAGTCATCGAGAATTTCCTTAAGGTTCTCTTTTGCTTTTTTTAATATCTGCTCGGGCTTTTTCTCTCCGTTTTCAATTTCTTCCATCTCAAGCTCAAACTGCCTTGTTAATTCCTCATCAAGTATTTTTGGGCAGTATTTCTCAAGTGTTTTAACAGTACTTATGCCCAAATCAGTTGCCTCTATTGATTTTCCTGTTACATAACCTCTTTGGAATAGTGTATCAACAATATGGGCCCTTGTTGCCTTTGTTCCAAGGTTTTTCTTAGCCAATTCTTTTATTATTGATGATGGAGTATAGTGCTTTGGCGGCTGGGTTTCCTTGTCAAGCATTTCTATTTTTTTAACATCAACCTTATCATTTTCCTTTACAGCAGGAAGCTCTTCCTCTTTTCCTGCAACATAAGGCTCATAAAACTTATGCCATCCTTTCTCAATAGTTGTTGTTCCTTTTGCAATAAAAATTTCAGTGTTGCAGTCAATTTTTATTGTCATCGTCTGCTTTAATGCAGGCTCTGCAAAAACAGCCATAAACCTTTTTACAATTAAGTCATAAAGCTTAAGCTCTTTGTCTTTTATCCCGTACGCAGGAATCCCTGTTGGATAGATTGCCGGATGTGCCGGGTCTGTGCTGTTTCCCTCATTTGGGATTAGATTCTTTTTCATAAGCTCTTTGCAAAGCTTGGAGTAATCACTCTGGTTTGAAAGGTCCTGAATAATCTTTTTATAGCCAATCTCTTTAGGAAGCTTCTGGCTTGATGTTCTTGGATAAGATATAAAACCAGAGGTATAAAGCTCCTGTGCAATCTCAAGAGAGTCTTTTGGGGAGATATTCAATGCCCTGTAAGCCTCAATTTGCATTGTTGTGAGGTCAAAAGGAACAGGAGGGCTCTGCTTAAACTCCTTTTTTTCAACACT
>JAQTRH010000082.1 GCA_028711925.1 Candidatus Nanoarchaeia archaeon
GCATTAACTGCTTTATTCATATATATTGTAACTACTCTTAAGTATATAAATTTTGTGTTATAATCACTTTAGAAAAGACTTATACTCAATTTAATCTAAAAACAAAACTTATTAAAAGCCAAAAATAAATAATTATTATATGGAAAGGAAAACAAAAAAGAATTTGGACTCTAGCTGATAATTGCTGTTGCACTCGGCCTGATTGTTTTTTCACTTACCGGAATACTTGTTAATAGTTTTAAGATGTATTTGCTTTATTCAATTACATTTGGTATCTTTAATCTAATTGCTTATTTCTTGATTAAATAATTACCTAAGGCACCCTCAGAAATTCCTTGAGCTCTCTATTTTTTTCCAGGTGACTATCCTTCTTTTTCTTATGAAATCAAAGAAGCCGAGCAAAAGTATCCAGTTTGTGGCCATGAAATACTTTATGAAAACAAATAAAGGGCATTTTTCTATTATTCTTAGAGGGATAAATGAAATTAATGTAAGAAAATATGCTATTCCCTGCAGCATTAAAAAACCAAGTATAACCACATCCTTAGTTAAAAGCCATAATACCGCAGACAAGAAAAATACCAAGATAAGAATAAAAGGCGTTAAAATCTGGAAAAGCTTATGTGATGGAAGTATCACAGTGCCATACCATCCATAACGGGGATTAAAGAGAACATTTTTGTGCTTGGCTATTCCCTGCCATGTCCCTATTGTTATTCTTCTTTTTTGTATAGAAAGGTCCTTTACATTTTCAGGAGCCGGCTCAAAGGCAACTGCCTCTGGCTCATATATTATTCTAAAGCCAGCTTTTCTTATCCTTATCGCCATGTCAAAATCCTCTGAAAGACTTGATTCATCAACTTTTTTAACAACATGTTTTCTGAATGCTGTTATCTCTCCGCTCATATGTATTGAAGAATCAATAATGCTCTCGTTCTGCCTTAGGAACTTTTCAATCTTCCAGTATATGCTGCCTCCAGCTCCAACGCTTGTATCTCTTATGTCTCTTGCCTCAAACCTTCCGCAGACTCCGCCCACTTTTTTGTCAGAGAAATGCCTTGCAATCTTTTTTACTGCATCTTTGTTCATCATCGCATTGGAGTCTGTGATGATTATTATATCCCCTGATGCGTATTTTTTTCCGTAGTTTATCGCAGAAGCCTTTCCTTTTCTTTCACCCTGTTCAATTAGCCTTACCCTTTCTGAATACTTATTTACAATATCCTGTGTTCCATCATTTGATGCGCTGTCAACAACAAAAATCTCAAGATTGTTTTTTGGATAATCAATTTCAAGGGAGTTTTTTATCTTTTTCTCAATGACCTTTGCCTCATTATAGGACATTATCATCATTGTAACCTTTGGCATATGATTATCATCAATAAGATGCCTTTTCTTAAATAATAATGACGCTATTAAAAGAAAAATAGGATAGCCAATCCAAGTCCATGAAAACAAAACTATTGATATTATAAGAAGCATTAGCAAGATATCAATTAACATTTTTCCTCATGCATCTTTTCTTTTTGTAAGTCTGTAAAGCCCTTTAAGATAAACCTTAAACTCAGAAAAATTTCTTATTTTCATCAGCCTTTTTAATATTATCTTTGGCCTGAAATAGAATTCCCTGAACGAGTTAACAACCCACATATCAAGATATTTCTGCGGCAGATGGGGGTATTTGACCAATGATCTCTTGCTTGGGTCTGCCTTACCCACATCAGGCTCAACAACCCATCCTTCTTTTAATCCTATTTCCCTGAATTCTGTTCCGGGAAAGGGGGATGCAACAGCAAACTGCGCAAAATCAACATCTAATGCCTTAACCTTGTCAAGTGTTTCCCTTAATGTTTTTTTTGTCTCAAGGGGAGATGTTCCGTAAAGTATATTTATTTTTGGCTCTATTCCATATTTCTGCAATAAATCAATTGATTTTTTTATTGTTTTTACATCAAGGTCTTTCTTGCAATAGTTTAATATCTCCTGGTTGAATGACTCAACGCCAAGGTCAACATAAATGCATCCTGCATCTGCAAGGTCTTTCACAACCTTTTCATCTGTTAATCTGTCACATCTTGCTAATATCCCAAATGGCAATCCAACCTTTTTGAATGCCATGCATATCCTGTGATGCCTTTCCTTATTCCATACAAACTGGTCATCAATAACAGATATTGCCTTTATTCCAAGCTTTTTTATTTCAACTAATTCCTTGTATATGTTTTCAGGGCTTCTTAATGTTACAGGCGGCTTTCCTTTTTTGGATGATTTCCAGTCAAGCTCTCGGGCGTAGCTTAAAGAGCATGGAACGCAGTAATAACACCTGTATGAGCACGCCCTTGATGTTAACATTGTTGTAAATGGGCTTCTTGGAAGCTTTGGATTTCTGTATTTCTTGTATTTGATAAGAGTTCTGTCTGGTATTGGAAGAGTGTTTATATCCTTTATATAGCCGATATTCTTATTATGGATTATCTTTTTGTCTTTTATATAAGAAAGCCCGACAACATTTTCAAATCCTTTGTTGTTTTCTATTGCATCAACTAAACTGCATATTGATGCCTCCACTTCTCCTCTTATAACATAATGGTTCTTTTCTTTTAGGAAAATTTCGGGCTTGTCAGTTGGTTCAGGACCAAAGAATATAACTGGCTTTTTTTTCAGGGCTTTTACAGCAGACAAGTCAAGCTCTCTTGACAACGGAACAGTGTGAAAGCAGTAGATATCAGAATTATCTTTTTTGGACCATTCCTTGTATTCACTGTAAGAATATTCTTCAACAGGAAAATCCCTTACAACAACTTTATGCTTTTTCTTCAGCATTGTTGCAGGATACAAAACTACAAGATTCGGCTGCGCATAAACCTGAAAAGTGCATCCGAAAAGCCTTTCTGCCGCCCTTCCGTGCTTTGTAGGGGGTATCACAAACGTTATTTTCATTATAAAACCTCTTATTTTTAAGTGAACCGCCATCTATTATTAAAGTTTTTGGTAATATAAAACCAATAATTTTATATAACCATTTAATATGTATTTTCTGGGGTGAATAAAATCAAAATAAGTATGGTTGGCACACTGCCCCCTATAAAGGGAATGAGCGATTACTGTATAGAGCTAACGCAGGCATTATCAAAGCATGTTGAGATTGATTTCATTTCTTTTAAAACACTTTATCCTAACTTTTTGTATCCTGGAGGAACAGAAGACAAGGATAAAAATTTTAAGCTAAAAACAAATAAAAACATAAAGATAAGGAATTTACTCACATACTATAATCCTTTCACCTGGGCATGGGCAGGGCTTTCAGCAAAAGGAAAGATAGTGCATTTGCAGTGGTGGACAACATTTCTTTCTCCTATTTTTTTTGTGATAATGCTTTTCCTGAAGATAAGAAGAAAAAAGATAATCTTCACTGTTCATAATGTTCTCGGCCATGAAACAAATATGCTTGACCGTATTATAACCAAAACTATGTTTGCTTTTCCTGATTTTTTTATACTCCACTCGACTAAGAATATAGACAAGATGGAAGAGATTTTTAAAATAAAAAAAGAGAGAATGGTAAGAATCCCGCATGGGATATATGAATTTTACAAAAATGAAGAAGTAACCAAAAAAGAATCAAGGAAAAAACTTGATATTAAGGATAAAACTTTTGTTGTGCTTTCTTTTGGCAACATAAGGGAGTACAAGGGCGTTGACATCCTGATAAAGGCGTTTGCAATTGTAAGAGATGAAATCCCTGATGCATACTTAATAATTGCAGGAAAGCCATGGATAGACTGGAATCCAAACCAAAAACTTATAGAAAAATATAATCTTAAAAAGAATGTAAGAACATTCCTTGATTATGTTCCTATGTCTGATGTAAAACATTATTTTCAGTCATGCGATTTAGTTGCTCTTCCATACAAAGAGTTTGATGCCCAGAGCGGTCCGGGAAACATAGCTCTTGCTTTTCATAAGCCGCTTATTGTAAGCAATACAGGAGGGCTTCCTGACCTTTTGAAAAATAAGGAATTTGTTATTGAAAAAAACAATGTAAAGCAGCTTGCTGAAAAAATAATTAAAATATTTAAGGATAAAAAGCTTGCAGAACAGCTTTCAAAAGATTCCAGAGAGATGTGCAAGGAATATTCCTGGGAAGGCATAGGAAAGAAAACTGCAGAGCTTTACAAGGGTTTAAAATGAAAGTCTTGGTTACAGGAGCAACAGGGTTTATCGGATCTAACCTTGTTGATGAATTAGTGAAAAAAAAGAAAAAAGTCAGAATTCTTACAAGGAAAACAAACAAAACAGAAAAATTTGAAAGTCTTGGTATTGAAGTGTTCAATGGCTGTCTTGAGGATTATGATTCCTTGCTTAATGCAACAAAAAATATTGATGCTGTTTATCATCTTGCTGCAATGCTCGGCAGCCCCGAGATACCATATAAAAAAATTTATGATGTCAACGTAAAGGGAACAGAAAATCTTGTTAGGGCATGCGAAAAAAATAACGTAAAAAGATTTGTTTTAATAAGCAGTGTTGCTGCAATGGG
>JAQTRH010000006.1 GCA_028711925.1 Candidatus Nanoarchaeia archaeon
GAAATTATCTTTTAACAAAGGAAGGAAAATACCTTAGAAAAGACGCAATCGACCTTTTGATCTCTGCTGGAGTAACAGAATTCAACAAACTGAGAAAAAAAGAATTTGTCAGCGGAAAAGAGATTTTTAGCGTTATTATCCCTGATGATTTTAATTTTCAGGGAAAGTCAAAGGCATGCAAAAACTGCGACAAATGCAAGAAAGAAAATTGCGAATATGACTGCTATGTATCAATTCAGGATGGAAAGCTTATAAGCGGAATAATAGACAGCGCAAATATAGGCGGCGGAAAGGGTATGATGCTTAGGAATATACACAAGAAATATGGTGAGAAAAAAGCAATTGATATGATCGCTGCTATGTTCAAACTGGGCACAGAGGTTCTTCTTAAACGCGGGTTCACAATAGGCATTTCTGATGCTGACCTTCCAAAAGATGCGATTGAAAAAATACAAAGTGTCCTTGAAAAGGCAAGGGCTGATGTAAAAGATATGATTGATGAATATCATAATGAAAAAATGCAGGCTCTTCCTGGAAGGACTTTAAAGGAAACACTCGAACTAAGGATATTAGAACTGTTAAATAAAGCAAGAAACGACACAGGAAAGATTGTGTCAGAATACTCAAGAAAAGAAACACATATGCTTATAATGTCAGAATCAGGAGCAAGAGGCAATTTGCTTAACCTTGCGCAGATGGCTGCCTGTGTAGGTCAGCAGGCTATGAGGGGAAAAAGGATAGAAAAAGGCTATGAAAACAGGACTCTTTCATGTTTCAAGAAAGGCGATTTAGGCTCTTCATCCCATGGTTTTATTGCAGATGGATTTAAGAAAGGCTTAAGCCCTTATGAATTTTTCTTTGCATCCATGACCGGGAGAGACAGCCTTATGGATACTGCATTAAGGACTCCTAAGTCAGGTTACCTTTACAGAAGGCTTGCAAACGCACTACAAGACCTTAAGGTTGAATATGATGATACTGTAAGAGATTCCAACAAGAGAATCGTTCAATTTGAGTACGGAGAAGACAAAATAGATGTTTCAAAATCAGACGGCGGCATAATTGACGTGAAGAATATAATAAATTCAAAATAATGGTGAACTATAATGAGCAATTTATTTAAAAAATATGAAGAAATCCTTCCTAAAAAAGTAATTGATGATATAAAAGAAAACATCACATCTAAAGTAAGTGATGCAAGACTAAAGGAAATACTCGATAAGGCAGTTTTAGAATACGAAAATATGAAGGTAATGCCTGGTGAGTCTGTTGGAATAGTTAGTGCTGAATCTATCGGAGAGCCAGGAACACAGATGACCTTGAATACATTCCATTTCGCAGGAGTTGCAGAAATGAATGTTACGATGGGACTTCCAAGGATTATTGAGATTCTCGACGGCAAAAAATTAATACAAACCCCTATGATGGAGATTTACCTTAATAAGCCTTACAACCAGGGAAAGGACATAAAGAAAATCGCACTTTCAATAAAAGAAACAAAACTTGATGAAATTCTTTTAGAGATAAGCGTTAACATATCTGAATCAAAGATTGAGCTTGTTTTTGATGAAGAAAAAATAAAGAATATAGGAATAGATTATTCAATCATCCAAAAAAGTTTAAAATCTAATGTTAAAAAACTTTCAATGTAAAAAAAGGAAAATATAATAAGCCTGAAAATGAGTGAAAAGGAAAAAGAAATAAATGAGCTTTTCAAAACAAAAGAAAAAATAAAAGATATATATATTCAAGGTGTAAAGGGAATAAAACAGGTTCTCCCAATAAAGAGAGATGGTGAATTTTTAATAGTAACTGCAGGAACAAACATGAAAAAGGTCATGGAGCTTGACTATGTAGATAAAACAAAGGTCATGTCAAACGACATATTTGAGATAGCAAGCATATTTGGAATAGAAGCTGCAAGGCAGGCTGTGATAAATGAGGTTTACAAAGTAATACAAAATCAGGGTTTAAATGTTGACATTAGGCATCTTATGCTCGTCGCTGATACTATGTGCGCATCTGGGACAATAAAGGGAGTTACAAGGTATGGTGTGGTTAAAGAAAAGGCAAGTGTTTTGGCAAGGGCTTCTTTTGAAACACCTATCAAGCATATATTCAACGCAAGCCAGATAGGCGAGATAGACAATCTCAGCTCTGTTGTTGAAAATGTGATGCTTAACCAGCCAGTTCCTGTAGGAACAGGACTTCCAGGACTCATAACAAAGGTCAAGAGGGATTAAAATGGTAAAGAAGCAAGGATCTACAAACGATGTAAAAAAAGAAATCAAATCAAAAAAGTTTGTCATAGGAACAAATTCAGTTTTAAAAAATTTAAAGCTGAAAAAGCTTGAAAAGATTTATATTGCATCAAACTGTTCTGATAAAGCTAAAAAAGATATAGAAAAATATTCAAAAATTATGAATGTTCCTTTGGTTTTTTTAAAGCAGCCAAATGATGAGCTTGGAATAGTGTGCAAAAAACAATATTCTGTATCAATGCTTGGCATTTTAAAGGAATAAGAATGAAAATAAAGTACGACGCAAGCCATATGAAATTCATGTCTTTCTTTGAAAGCATTACAAAAGCAAAACTGAAAGACTGCTTTGTTGATAAAAACAACATGCTTTTTTTTGTTGTTGAGCAAAACAACATAGCAAAGGCAATTGGCAAAAACGGAGCAAATGTTAGAATAATAAATGAAAAGCTAAACAGAAAGATTAAAATAGTAGAATTTAATCCCCAGGTTGAGAGCTTTGTTTCAAACCTTATAAGCCCTTTAAAAGCAAAGGATATAAGATTTGAAAATAAGATATTAACAATTAACAGCACTGATACAAAAACAAGAGGGCTTTTAATAGGAAGAAACGCTCAAAACTTAAGAAACTACGAGAATACAGTGAAAAGATATTTTGATATTAATGAAATAAAGGTCATTTAAAATGGGAAACAAATCATCAGGAATAAATGCAGGGAAAAAACTCAAGAAAAGAAGGAGCACTTTTAGGTGGAACAGCAAGAGCTATACAAGAAAGACCCTTAACCTAAAGAAGAAATCTGATCCTTTAGGGGGATCATCACAGGCAAAGGGAATTGTTTTGGAAAAAGTTCAGTTAGAGGCAAAACAGCCAAACTCAGCTATGAGAAAATGCGTAAGGGTTCAGCTGATTAAGAACGGAAGACAAGTAACGGCATTCTTACCAGGCGATGGCGCAACAAAGCTTGTGGATGAGCACGACGAGGTTATGATTGAGTGCATAGGCGGAAAAATGGGCCGTGCAAAGGGCGACATCGGCGGAGTAAGATGGTGCGTCACAAAGGTTAATGACCAGTCTCTTAATGCCTTGCTTAAAGGCAAGATAGAAAAAGCAAGAAAGTAATTCAATTATTTCTTATTTATTTTTTCAACAAGTTTTATAAGCTTAATCTTATTATTTTTCAATATGATAAATGTAAAGGATAATCCAAATACTGCAGATGAGATAATAAAACTAATGAACCCATTGGTGAAAAAATGGTTCTTCTCAAGGTTTAAGGAGTTTTCCCTCCCTCAAAAATTTGGCATAATGGAAGTTCATTCAAGAACCAATGTTCTTATATCAGCTCCAACCGGAGCAACAAAAACACTGACTTCATTTTTATCAGTTTTAAATGAGCTTGTTGACTCTGCTGAAAAAGGAATTTTGCAGGACAAGGTTTACTGTGTTTATATTTCACCTTTAAAGGCTTTGAATTATGACATTGAGGTTAATTTAAAGCAGCCTTTAAAAGAGATTGAGGAGATTGCAGGAAAAAAACTTGGAATAAGGGTTGCGGTAAGGACAGGCGACACAACAGCATCAGAAAAGTCTAAGATGCTTAAAAAGCCTCCTCATATTCTTATCACAACTCCTGAGTCATTGGCGATTGTATTGTCTGCAGTGAAATTCAGGGAATTGCTGACCAATGTTGACTGGTGCATTATAGATGAGATTCATGCGCTTGCCGAGAATAAAAGAGGAGTTCATCTATCATTAAGCCTGGAAAGATTGCAAAGGCTTTCTGAGCATATATGCAGAGTCGGTTTAAGCGCTACAATAAGTCCTCTTGAGGAAGTTGCAAAGTTTCTTGTTGGTTATGATAATGGAAAGCAAAGACCCTGTAAAATTATAAATGTTCAGTTCATAAAAAAAATGGACTTAAAGGTGTTAAGCCCTGTTCCTGATTTAATTAACACTACTCAGGATGAGATGCACTACCAGATGTATAGCTTAATAGACAAGCTTATACAAGACCATAAGACAACACTTATTTTCACAAACACCAGGGCGGCAACAGAAAGGGTTGTTGACCATTTAAAAGAAAAATTTCCAAAGAACTATGCTGAGAACATAGGCGCTCATCACGGCTCTCTTTCAAAAACACACCGGCATAATGTTGAAATAAAGCTGAGGGAAGGCAGGCTAAAGGTTGTGGTTTCAAGCACTTCTTTGGAGCTTGGAATAGACATTGGATATATTGATTTAGTTATACTTCTCGGCTCGCCAAAATCAGTTGCTCGCGCTTTACAAAGATGCGGCCGCTCAGGGCATAAGCTTCATGATGTTTCAAAGGGAAGAATTATCGTACTTGACAGGGATGATTTAGTTGAGTGCGCTGTTTTATTAAAATCTGCCATAGAGGAAAAAATAGACAGGATTCACATTCCAGAAAACTGCCTTGATGTACTTGTCCAGCATATGTATGGCATTGCAATATCTGAGAAAATCCACATAAATGAGATGTTTTCCCTGATAAAAAAAAGCTACTGCTACCATAATCTTGAAAGAATTGATTTCAATGAACTTGTTGATTACCTTGCAGGAAAATATATCTCTCTTGAAGACAGGCATATCTATGCCAAAATTTGGCATGATGAGGAAACAGGGATGATAGGAAGAAGGGGGAAGCTTGCAAGGGTAATGTATATGACAAATATAGGAACAATACCTGATGAAACATTCATAATAGTAAAGGTAGGAGAACAGACAATAGGAAAGATAGATGAGGCATTTCTTGAGAAAATGCACCGCGGGGATGTTTTTGTTTTGGGAGGAAGCACTTATGAGTTTCTTTACTCAAAAGGAACTGTTGCATATGTGAGGGCATCTGCAAACAGGCCGCCCACAATTCCATCATGGGTTTCTGAAAGCCTTCCTTTGAGCTTTGACCTGGCCGTGGAAATAGGAAAGTTCAGGCGTTATATGGAAGAAAGATTTTTGAAAAAGGAAAGCAAGAAAAACATAATAGAATTCATAAATGAATATCTTTACGTGGATGATTATGCTGCAAATTCTATCTTCAGTTATTTCCAGCAGCAGTATTACTATGCTGAGATTCCCTCTGTAAAAAAGCTTGTTATTGAAAATTATAGTGATGAAACAAGAAAATATTATATTTTTCACAGTCTTTATGGAAGAAGAGTCAATGATGTTTTGTCGAGGGCAGTTGCATTCGCAATATCAAGGTCCCAGCACCATGATGTAGAGATTGGAATAAGCGACAACGGTTTTTTTATTGCATCAGAAAAAGGATTAAATGCAGTCAAGGGGCTTAGAATACTTAAGTCAGAGAAAATTGATTTAGTTATGAAGATGGCCATTGAAAAAACAGAAGTGCTTAAAAGAAGATTTAGGCATTGCGCAACAAGAGCCCTGATGATTCTAAGGAATTATCAAGGCAAGAGAATGCGTGTCGGCCGTCAGCAGGTTTCTTCAATGATATTGATAAGCGCAGTCAAGAGAATCTCAAATGATTTTTCAATATTAAAGGAGGCCAGAAGAGAGGTTTTAAATGATTTGATGGATATTGAAAAAGCAAAGATGGTTTTAAAGGATATTGAAGATAAAAAAATAAAGATAAAACAAATAGTGACTAGGATACCCTCTCCCTTTGCATTAAACCTTGTTATGCAGGGCAGAATGGATGTTATGAGAATGGAAGACAAGATGGAATTTTTAAGAAGAATGCACCAAATGATACTCGCTAAAATAGGCCAAAACCACAAACTTGAATAAAATGAAAGGTTATGAAATAATTGATTTGGGAATTCTGGTTGAAAAAAACACAATTATCTTTTCAGATTTTCATATTGGATATGAGGAAGCGTTAAACAAAAAAGGAATTCTCTTGCCAAAATTTCAGTTTAAAGAGATAATAACCAGATTAAATAAAATATTTACTGAATTAAAAAAAAGGAAAATAAAAATTGAAAAAATAGTTATTAATGGTGATTTAAAGCACGAGTTCGGCAAGATATCAGAGCAGGAATGGAGGGAAACTTTAAGACTGCTGGACTTTTTGCTAAAGCATTGCAAAGAGATAATTCTTGTAAAAGGGAATCATGATACTGTTCTCGGGCCTATTGCTGAAAAAAGAAATGTAGAAATTGTTGAGCAGTTTATTATAGGTGATATCCTGATTATTCATGGCCATAAAATTCCTGATAAAAAAATAATTGAAAAGTGCAAAACAATAATAATAGGGCATGAGCATCCAGCTGTATCCTTAAGAGATGATGCAAGAAGCGAGAAATTCAAGTGTTTTTTAAAAGGCAGGTTTAAGAATAAGGGATTGGTTGTAATGCCTTCTTTTTGTTTGGCCGCAGAAGGAACAGATGTTTTAAGTGAGAATTTGCTGAGCCCTTTCCTAAAACAAGATATAAGAAAATTTGATGTTGTTATCGTAGCTGATAAATCATATAATTTTGGAAAATTAAAAAATTTACTTTAGCTCAAGGTTTACAATGTGGTTAACTGCATCCTCAAGAGGCTCTCTAATGCCCTTTCTAAATTCTTCCCTAAGATCATCAAGCTGGTCGCGCTTGAAACCCCTTATTTCTAATTCAGAAATAACATAATTAAAGAAAACCTGATAAATTGATTCCTTGCTTCTTTTCTCTTTGTTGTATTTTGTTATGGACTTTTTAACCAGTGAAGGATTTAATCCAATGTCTCTTAGTTTACTCTCTAAATTTTTTGAATTAATCGGGATTATTTTACCTTTTTCTGAATCAATGGTTATATTTTTTTTATTTTCTGGAAATTTAATACTTAATCCAAACCTATAGCCTAATGGGTCAAGTGATGGCTCAATATAATTAAAAATCCTGTACTCGTCTCCATGAAGTATTTCTTTTAGCTCTTCATCTTTTGTGCCGCCATAAATCTCATTAAAGCAAATTACAAATCCATTCCTTCTCAACAAACCTTCGCCTTCTCTGGGAACTGCTCTTATAAATGAAACATTGCTAATGCCAGGCATGTTTTTTATTTGTTGATATTGTTTTTCAACTATTTCAACTTGATTTCTGTATGCTTCCTTAACTGCTTCTTCGGCAAGAGGCATAGCTGCCTTTAAAGCCTTGTAATTTTCATTGTGATTTTCTTCTTCCATTTTTAACTCCTTAAATATAAATATCTTTAATAATATATAAACATTTCTGTTTGTAACTACCATATAATAAATAAATTATTTTTTAGGATAGTAGAATGTTGTTGCTTTTTTAGTTGATTTATAGTAATTGTGAGCGATTCTTGCCAGATCATTGCTGAAATTATTGTCATCTAAAAAAATATCGAGACATCCCTTATTGCTAACTATAAAATGGCCTATATCCTCCTTGTTTTCTATGTCTTTCCTTAAAATAATGTAATAAGATGAATTATTGTATAACTCTTTTCTTTCATTAGGAAAATCAAATTTTGCACAGCCAATCCTGAAATCAAGGCATGAATCAAGTTTTTCAGGAAACCTTTCATTGCTGTTTGTTAAGGCGCCCAGTGCAAATGATTCTCTATGAATAAATTTTAGATAAATGCAGTTTATTAGAGTTTTGATATCCTGTCTTGAATCTTCATATATTGCTTTCATATTTCTTAATTGCTTATCAAGAATATAAATCTTTCTGTTTGTAACTACTAAAAAATAAATAATTAGTCTTTATACAAAATTCTCAGCATATCTGACTTTGTTATTACACCAATAGGCTTGCCTTCATCAACAACTATGACAATTGGATAATACTTAAGAAGCCCTGAAATAACACTTGAAGAGGCCTTTTCTGAAACAACTGGTGGGCATTCATGCATTATTTCCTTTACAGAAAGGTTTTTTATTTTATCAGGACCTTTCTCAGATATTGATTCAAGGACATTATTCTCTGATATCAAACCAATTACATTATTTTTCATTATCACAGGATCCTGGGATATCTCGTGCTTTCTCATAAGTTCTATTGCCTTTGTTGTCTTATCATCAAGTGTAACACATATTATCTTTTTTGTCATTATATCTTTTGCCTTAAGCTCATTTTTATTGCTTAAGTCATAGAGAACATCAAAAATCTTTTTTACTTTTGTGTAGGTTGGATCAATTTTTTTTGACTCTATCTTTGCAATTAATGATTGGGAGACATCTGCTTTTTTGGCCAGTCCAGACTGTGTTAATCCAAAGCTTTTCCTTATTATTTTTATTTCATCTAAATCGTAAACCATAATAAAACAAAAGAGAAGCCTGTATTTATTAGTTTCTTTTTTTCATAAAATTATATTAAAATATTCCTAAATGAATAAGAAAACCCAGTTGCCAACAAATAGAGTTAGAATGTAAGCTATAAGAAAGCTCGGCACAAAGGGTATGCCTTCTTTTATAAGGATTTTTTTAACAAGCCCTTTTCTTTTAAATTCAATAAGCTTGTTTATCTGTTTCTTCTCTATTCCAAGGTCTTTGGGCCCTGCAATTCTTTTCTTGTTTACAATCACGTCTTTTGCGATCCAGTCTCCCTCTGTGAGTTGTTCTGGATTAACGTACTTAAGCATACATGTTTTTTCTATGGATTTTATAAACAATGAAAGGTAAAATATAAGAAAGGTAAATACAGCCAAAGACACAACCATCATCCTTAAAAAATTTTTATTTATAAAAAACGAAGATGAAAGAATTAAAAGGCAAAGGATTATCACAATTGCTCTTATTCTTGTTTTTTCTTTTAATCTTATGGTGAAATCCCTGGAAAATTTTTTCCAGTTTTTTATAGCTAATAAAAAGCTCCAGAAAAGCCCGTAAAAAGCCCCAACAATCATTATATTTATGAAGAACATAAAGATAAATGGAATTTCTGTGAAGTTTGGGTTAAGGCCAATCAAGGCTCCGAGGCCCATTAAAAGCTTGCTGTCTCCACCGCCCCACTGCGCAGAATAAAACATAAGGTTGCCGATTATGAAAAAAACAAAAAATCCTGCAAGACCATAAAAGAAAAAGCTGAAATCAGACAATACAAATGAATAAATCAGCCTTGAAAAAAGCCCGAATATTATTAACCCATAGTTAAGCCAGTCAGGAACCTCCCTTGTTTTTATATCTGTAAGGCTTGCAAATATAAGGCTTATCAGGGCAATTGCATTAAATAAAAAAAGCATCTTAAATTAAAAAATAGACGGCTTATATTTAAAGCTTTTTGAAAGCCATGACAAAAAAATATATAAATACAGATGGGTAATATAATATTATGCTAAATGAAATCAAGGATATTCTGAAAATCAGGAAAAAAAGGGTTATAAGCAATATTCCAAGACATATTGCCATATCAATAGAAAAAGAGCTAAGATCAACAAAAAACACAAGCCTTGATGAAACCTATAAAAAAAGAAGAAAGATAATAAAAGAGATAATTGAACTGCAGATAAAGCTGAATATACCCATAATAACCTTTTTCATACTATCAAAAAACTCTAAAAAATCTGAAATATTTTCTTTCTTAATGGATGAGATATCAGGATTTTTCAGCGAGTTGAAAAATTACAGAAGCATATATAAAAATCAGGTTAAGGTATCTGTAGTTGGAAAATGGTATGACCTGCCTGAAAGGGTAGTGAGCGAAATTAAGGAGGTTATAGAATCAACAAAAGACTATGACAGATTTTTTGTAAATTTCTGCGTTAACTATGACGGGCATGAAGAGATAATAGATGCATGCAAGCTGATAGCAAGGCAGGTTAAATCAGAGAGGCTTGACCCTGAATCAATAAACAGTGAGGTAATAAAAGAAAACCTTTACACTTCATATTTTATATCCCCCAACCTTATAATCCAAAATAGTGATGAATTCTCAGGGATATTATTGTGGGACTCAAAAGATTCTGTTATTTTCTTTACCAGAAAACAATGGAACAGTTTCACAAAAGCTGATTTTATGAAAGCAATAGAAAATTTTCAAAATAAAAATTAAAAAAAATTTAAGCTTTTCCAAGAATCCTGAAGACCTTTGTTCCGCAGTGAGGGCATTCTCCTTTTACTGCCTTCATGCCGTTCTTCATAACTACTTCTTTAGGATTTTTTATCTCAACCTGTTTTTTGCATTTCATGCATCTTCCTTCTGCCATTTTTTTCATCCTCCAACTATCAAATTTTTGATAATATATATGTTAAATCCTTGTTCTATATATAAATTTTTGTATTTTTTCAGCTAAAAACAGCAAATTCATACCATAAACTTTATAAATGGGTTCAATTTCCTTTTAAATATCGATGATTAATGATAACCGCTATGCGGTTTGAATGAGGTATGCAGATTCTTGAATTTGTTATCCTCAAGATATAAATTTAAGGGAGGAGTAAAAATGGCCGAGATATCCAAAGAACTAATAGAAAAAGTTTATGAGGCAATAGAGGTTGCAAAGGCAACCGGAAAGATAAAAAAAGGAAGCAATGAGGTAACAAAGGCTGCTGAAAAAGGAACAGCAAAGCTTGTTGTGATTGCAAAGAATATAAATCCGCCTGAAATAACCATGCATCTTCCTATACTATCCAAAGAAAAGGGAATTCCATGTGTTGAGGTTCCAAGCAAGGAAGAGCTCGGCGCAGCCGCAGGAATTGCTGTTGGAACAGCAAGCATAGCAATAGTTGACGAGGGAGAGGCAAAAAACACATTAAAAGAAATAACAAAAAAGCTTTCAGAGCAGGCCTAGGTGATTATACATGAGACCCGAAAAGCCACAAACAAAAAAAGAAGAAGCAAAAAAAACAGGAGTTAGTTTTTCATATGCTTTTCCAGCCAAGGTTGAAGAGATAATAGACAGAACAGGCACAAGGGGAGAAGCAATTCAAGTCAGATGCAAAGTTCTTGAAGGAAGAGACTCAAACAAGATCCTTAGAAGAAATGTCTCTGGCCCAGTCAGAGTCGGAGATATACTCATGCTAAGGGAAACAGAGATTGAGGCAAGAAAATTGACTCAGGGCAGGAGATGATTTAAATGGTAAAGTGCAGTTTTTGCAAGGAAACAATTGAAAAGGGAACAGGCAAGATATATGTACTTAAGACAGGAAAATTATTGTATTTTTGCTCTTCAAAGTGCGAAAAAAACATGCTTAAGCTAAAAAGAAAGCCAAGAACCACCAAATGGACAAAAGAGTACGAAGAAGTAAAAAACAGAGGTAAAAAATGATTGAAAGAACACTTGTCTTGATAAAGCCTGATGGTGTTATGAGGGGGCTTGTAGGAGAAGTAATAAAAAGATTTGAGCAAAGGGGGCTTAAGATAATAGGCCTTAAAATGATTGCAATAGACAAGAATTTTGCCGCAAAGCATTATACTGAAGACATAGAGAAGAGAAGAGGTAAAACAGTAAGAGATAATCTTCTTGATTATATAACTGAAGGACCTCTGGTTGCAATGGTTGTTGAAGGCATTGACTCAATTGAGGTTGTAAGGACAATGACAGGAGGAACAGAGCCAAGAACTGCTACTCCAGGAACAATAAGGGGAGACTTTACCCATCATTCATTTAAATATGCAGACAATAAGAACATGCCTGTAAAAAATATTATTCATGCTTCATCAAATGCTGAAGATGCAGAAAAAGAGATTATGCTCTGGTTCAGCATAGAAGACTTGTATTCTTATAAAAGAACAGATCAAATTTTTCATTATGGAGAGTGAGGATTGAAAATGGCAGAAAAAATGGTAGACAGGGTTATGAGAATTTCAGACAAGCCTGAATTTATAAGAAATATTGCTATAGCAGCTCATATTGACCATGGAAAAACAACTTTGAGCGATAATCTTCTTGCAGGCGCGGGAATGATGTCAAAAGAGCTCGCAGGAAAACAATGTGTTCTTGATTTTCACGAAGATGAAAAAGAAAGGGGAATAACAATTGACACAGCTGCTGTATCTATGGTGCATATTGTTGAAGGCAAGGATTTTCTGATAAATTTGATGGACACCCCGGGTCATGTTGATTTTGGAGGGGATGTCACAAGGGCAATGAGGGCTGTTGACGGCGTTATTGTTCTCTGTGATGCTGTTGAGGGAGTCATGCCCCAGACAGAAACAGTGCTAAGGCAGGCGCTAAAGGAAAATGTGAAGCCAATTCTTTTTATAAATAAGGTTGACAGGTTAATAAAAGAGCTTCAGCTTACTCCTGAAAAAATGCAGGAAAAGTTTGTTAAAATAATAAACCATGTAAACAGGCTTATAAGCCAGATAGCAGACAAAGAATTCAAGGAAAAATGGAATGTTAATGTAATAGACGGCTCTGTTTGTTTTGGAAGCGCTTTTCATAACTGGGCAATGTCCATGAACTATATGAAAAAGAAAGGAATAAGCTTTAAAGATATAATAGATGCTTACGAAAAGGGGGATCCTAAACCCTTAGCTGAGAAGGCTCCATTGCATGAAGTGCTTCTTGATGCTGTTATAAAGCATCTTCCTAATCCTGTACAGGCACAGGGATACAGAATAAAAAAAATATGGCATGGAGACCTTGAAAGCGAGGATGGAAAATCTCTTCTTTCATGCAGCTCAAAAGGCCAGTTATTTTTTGTAATCACAAAGATAGTTGTTGACCCGCAGGCAGGAGAGCTTTCTTGCGGAAGATTATTTTCAGGAACAATAAATAAAGGAATGGAAGTTTACCTTAATAAAGCAAAGCAAAAACTAAGAATACAGCAGGTTTTCATTTATAACGGGGCAAAGAGGGAAATAGTCGACAATGCACTGGCTGGAAACATTGTGGGAGTGGCAGGTGTTAAGGCAATGCCTGGCGAGACAATAACATTAGAAGAATCAGAGCCCTTTGAGCAGATAACCCATATATTTGAGCCGGTTGTCACAAAGGCTATTGAAGCAACAAAAGCATCTGATTTGCCAAAGCTTATTGATGTTTTAAGGAGAGTAAGCAAGGAAGACCCAACTATTCAGATTGAGATTAATGAGGAAACTGGAGAGCACTTGATGCATGGAATGGGAGAGCTTCACCTTGAGGTTATTGAAAACAGGATAAAGACAGAGAAGGGAGTTGATGTTAAGACTTCTCCTCCAATAGTTGTTTACAGGGAAGCCGTTACAAAAACATCAGATGAAGTTGAAGGGAAAAGCCCGAACAAGCATAACAAGCTTTACTTCAAGGTTGAACCTCTGGAAAAGGATATCTATGAAGCAATAAGGACAAAACAAATTTCTGAAGGCAGGATAAAGAAAAAAGACCAGGAATTATGGGCAAAGCTTGAAGAGCTTGGAATGGAATCAAAGGTTTCAAGAAAGGTAAAAAATATCTTTAAAGGAAATATGTTTATTGATGCCACTCGTGGAATCGTTCACATAGGTGAGATAATAGAGATGGTATTTGACATGTTTGAGGATGTTATGTCTGCTGGACCTCTAGCAAGAGAGCCATGCGTAGGAATTAAGGTAATGCTGATGGATGTTAAGCTGCATGAGGATGCTATTCATCGCGGCCCTGCACAGCTTTATCCTGCTGTTAGAGAGGGTATAAGGGGCGCTATAATGACTGCAAAGCCAGTTATATATGAGCCTCTGCAAATATTACAGTTTGATTCTCCTGCAGAGTATATGGGAGAGATTTCAAAGCTTATCTCTAATAAGAGAGGCCAGCTTCTTGATATGAAACAGGAAGGAGAGCTCATATCTGTTAAGGGAAAGCTTCCTGTTGGAGAGATGTTTGGAATGACATCTGACTTGAGGTCTGCAACAGGAGGAAGGGGAAACCACTTTTTGGTTGACCAAGGATTTGAAAAGCTTCCTAATGAGCTGCAGGAAAAAATAATCAGGCAGATAAGGCAGAGGAAGGGCCTTAAGATAGAAGAATAAGGTTTTTATTATAGAAACCTTTATATATTAATTAAAAACCACCACTTTAAGGGGAGTTTTTAAAATTAAAATAAAATTTAGGAGGGATTATTATGGCTAAAAAAAAGGAACACATGAACCTTGTGTTTGTAGGACATGTTGACCATGGAAAATCAACAACAGTTGGAAGAATACTGTTTGATTCAGGGAATATAACAGAGCAGGCACTAAGGAAGTTAAAGGAAAAGGCAGCTGAGCTTGGAAAAGCAGGATTTGAGTTTGCTTTTGTCATGGACAACCTCAAGGAAGAAAGAGAAAGGGGAGTCACAATTGATTTGGCACATAAAAAGTTTGAAACAGAAAAATTCTATTTCACAATAATGGATGCGCCTGGCCACAAGGACTTTATCAAAAATATGATTACAGGGGCATCACAGGCAGACTCAGCTGTATTGGTTGTTGCTGCAAATGATGGAATCATGGCCCAGACAAAAGAGCATATTTTCTTATGCAGGACTCTTGGAGTTGATCAGATAATAATTGCTGTAAATAAGATGGATATGAAAGATTACAACGAAGATAATTTCAACAAGATAAAGGGAGATGTAACAACCTTGCTGAAAACAGTTGGATACAACCCTGAAAAAGTTCAGTTTGTTCCAATCGCTTCATTACCAGGGGATAATGTTGTTAAGAAAACAGAAAAAATGCCATGGTACAGCGGACCAACACTTGTAGAAGCTTTAGAGAACCTTGAAATTCCTCAAAAGCCAACTGATTTGCCATTAAGGCTTCCAATACAGGATGTTTACAACATAACCGGAATAGGTGTTGTTCCTGTAGGAAAGGTTGAGACAGGAGTAATGAAAATAGGTGACAAGGTAATATTTGTTCCAGCAAGAGAAGGAAAGGGAATTAACGGAGAAGTAAAATCAATAGAGATGCACCATGAGCAAATTCAGGAAGCATTACCTGGAGATAATGTCGGCTTTAATGTAAGGGGAATAGAGAAGAAAGACATTGCAAGAGGAGATGTTCTTGGGCACACAAGCAATCCGCCAACTGTTGCAAGCGAATTCACAGCACAGATTGTTGTTTTGAATCACCCAAGTGTAATGACTGTTGGATATACTCCGGTTTTCCATATACACACATCTCAGGTTGCATGCCAGATAACAGCTATTGAAAAGAAGCTAAACCCTACAACAGGAGAGACAATCGCAGAAAATCCAGACTTCATAAAGAATGGGGATGCTGCAATAATCAAGGTTAAACCAGTTCAGCCAATAGTCATAGAAAAGCAGAAAGAAATTCCGCACATGTCAAGGTTTGCTGTAAGGGACAGCGGAGTTACAGTTGCTGCTGGAATGTGTGTTGACTTGGTTAAAAAAGAGTTAGCAGCAAAAAAATAACTCTTTTTTAATTTGTTTTTTTATTTTTCATGGTGAACTGGGTTTATCATGAAGCAAACAAGCCAAACAGAAGGTTAAAAAATGCAGAAAGCAAGAATAAAATTAGCAAGTATCGACATTGACAAGATTAATGAGGTATGTCAATATATAAAAGACATAGCTGATAAGACAGGAGTAGAAATGAGAGGACCAATACCTCTTCCCACAAAGAAGCTTAAGGTTACGACAAGGAAAAGCCCAGATGGAGAAGGAAAGGCAACATGGGAAAGATATGAGATGAGAATACACAAGCGTTTGATTGATTTGGCTGTTGATGAGCGCGCTTTAAGGCTTGTTATGAGGGTTCCGATACCCGAAGGATTAAACATTGAGATTGAAATGATTGATGTTTAAGATTTTTCTTTTTAAAAATTTTCAAAACTTATATAAATAAACATAATTTTCTTTTTTAAATGCCAGGGTGGCGCAATCTGGTACCGCGCGAGACTGGAAATCTCGTTCCCTTCGGGGTGTCTGGGTTCAAAACAAATGGTTACGCTCATTTGATACGCAAGGGCGGACATTGCTTTACAGCAAGTCCACCGAGCTCACTTCGTTCGCAACGTTTGATGGAAGTCCCAGCCCTGGCGTATAAATATTGCCCGGTTGGTGTAGTCCGGCCAATCATTCGGCCCTCTCGAGGCCGAGACTCGGGTTCGAACCAGCTTAATTGTAAGCTGGCACCAAGGTCCAGCATAAAGCTGGACGCGCTCGCTTCGTTCGCATTAAATGTCGAAGTTAGCTTAAAGCCAAATGCAAAAGCTGTCGAAAGTCCCGGACCGGGCATTTATTATTTTTAAAAATGGATGTCAAGCTTGAAGATTACTTAAAAAAGAATAATATATGGTATAGGTTCATAGAAAAGCCGGAAACAATCCATACATCTGACGCTGCTGAAAAAGCATGTGTTAAATTGGAGAAAGTTACAAAATCGCTTATACTTCTTGACGAAAATAAAAATGCGGTTCTTGCAATTATTCCAGGTGATAAGAAGCTAAGCTTTTCGAAGCTAAAGAATGCTGTGAAATCAAAAAAAGTAAGGATGGTTGCATTTGAGGATGCAGAAAAATATTCAGGATATTTGCCAGGAGCAACACCTATGGTATTCCACAAGTTAAAAATGAAAGTGGTTGTTGACAAAAAATTAACTCAGTATGAATCAATTTATGGCGGGGGAGGAACAAGATTAAAACTTCTTGAGCTTAAAGTAGAGGATGTAATAAAACTAAACCAAGCAATTGTTGATGATATAACAGAATAATTCTTTGAAATTAAATAATACAAAAGCATTTAAATAATCTTATTAAATCAAGAAAATGTTGCCGGGTTGGCGGAATCTGGTTTAACGCGCCCGCCTCGAAAGCGGGTGTCCGCAAGGGCATCCAGGTTCAAATCCTGGGCCCGGCGTATTTATACAATTAAATATTTTGATTTTATCCTTTCCATTTCCTCTTTATCAGGCTTATAAAAGTTATTGTCAATTTTCAGCTCATAATTTTTTTTTCTTGAATAATACAAATCCCTGTCTTCAAAAGTTCCTATGAACTGGCGTTCTCCATTATCCTTGATTTTGGCTACAAAGTAATAATTTTCCACTATATCCTCAAATTCTTTTGTCCATTTTACCATTTCTACCACCTTTCTTTCATAGATATAACATCTTTTTTGTTATTTATCCTACTTTGTATGATACTTATATTTAAACTTTTCGGATTGTATTACTTTATCATACTTTTAAGAAAAAAGGTGCCGCTGGCGGGATTTGAGCCCGTGACCTCTACGTACCTCAGTTAGATGAGTTAATCATCGAGCAAAGCTCTCATCGCTCAATACATATGAGCGTAGCGCTCTAACCAGGCTGAGCTACAGCGGCATATTTAAAAAGTGAAAAATAAGCTTATAAATAGTTTACTATTTTTTCTCTTGTTTTTTCTGATTCTCCTTCTTCATACTTTCCCTGGGGCCAAAGCTTAAGTCCATCATCATCAAACCTTGGAATGACATGTATATGGGCATGCATCACTACCTGGCCTGCTGCTTTTTCATTGCTGATGCTGATGCTTATTCCGTCTGCATCAACGCCTTTCATAACTGCATCTGAAACCTTTTTTACTGCTTCCATATATCCCTTAATTTCTTCTTCTGGCATGTCTAAAAGGTTTTTGTAGTGTTTTTTTGGTATGACTAAAGTATGCCCTTTATTTACAGGAGCAATATCCAAGAAGGCAAAGAATTTCTCATCTTCATAAATCTTATTACAGGGAATTTCACTTTTAATTATTTTGCAGAATATGCATTCATCCATTTTTACCTCCTAAATTTCAATAAGATTGTATTTTTTTTCACCCATTCCAAAATCAGCAGCTGCTTCGACATGCTCTTTTCCTGTCTTATGATTATGCTCTAGAAAAACATCCTTTCCCTCATTTTTTTCTATTATATCATGGGCTGCCATGTCTATTGAAACACCATCTTTGCTCATTAAAAATCCATCATCCTTTGCTATTATTCCCATTCCACTTCTTCCACAATCGCATGCTTTTGTTATTTTTTTAAGAACAGAAACATAATAATATTTTTTGAATTTTGACTGTGCCAATGCAGCTCCCTCTCCAAGAAGAGTATCAAAGGTTGCTATTTTTGGCTTGAAAACATCATTAGGGCATTTAATTACGCATAAAGAGCATCCTGCGCAATAGCCAGTAATTTCTGCCTTTTCATTTACTTCAATTGCATTAAAAGGACATAGCTCTGCGCATAAGCCGCATGCAGTGCACTCGCCAACTATTATTGGTTTTCCCCCGTTATGGATTTTTTCTTTTGATTGTTTTGTCAGGGCACCCATTCCAAGGTTTTTTACAGCTCCCCCAAAACCAGAGCATACATGCCCTTTAAAATGGCTTATAACCAAAACAGCGTCTGCATCTGCAAGTTCCCTGCATACCTGATGTTCTTTAATGTACTTTCCCTCTGCTTCAACATAATCATTGCTTATTCTCACTTCTCCAAGCTCTTCCCATCCTTGTTCTTTTGCTGATTTTTTATAACCTTCAACAGTATTTCTTGGGCTGTTGTATTTTACAGGAGAGTCAAAAAGAAAGTAATCTAATTTAATTTCCTTTAAAGCATCTGTTATCGGCCTTATATCTTCAGGAATGAATGTTGTTTTGTTTCCAGGCTCGCCAAAATGCATCTTTAATGCTATTTTATTGCAACCATTAAACTTTTCCTTTAATTCCTGCTTTAATTTCTCTAAAAACTTTTTTTCATGTTTTGTATAGTAAACATCAGACATATATTTCACCCCACTAATTTTAGATGGACAGACCGGGATTTGAACCCGGGGCCTCGCCCTAGCCAAGGGCGCATTCTACCGGACTGAACTACCTGCCCTTGAGCCAGAAGAACTTTGATTAATATAAAAATATTTTGAAAAACTATTTTACAGCTAGTTTGATATCCCCTTCATGAACTGTTTTTCTTCCGGAATGATGAGCAATCTTAACTGCCTTTGTTGAGATTTCCTCTGCAATATCTGTTATCACGTCTGTAAGAGCATCAATTGCATCTGCAGAAACCCTTTTTGCGCCAGAATCAAGGAGTATCCTTCCAAGCGGGGCCTTTGGTATTATGCTAGTATTTCTTGCCATATTATCT
>JAQTRH010000083.1 GCA_028711925.1 Candidatus Nanoarchaeia archaeon
TAAAACTAGCTAGAAAGAAATATTTAACTTATTTGTAGATATGAATGTAAAAAAAGACTATAGTTTAGAATGGAAAAGTCTTAACAAAGAAAAAATAATTAAAATTCTTGTTGAGGAGCATGATTTTTCTATGGAAAGAGTTAAAAGCACTGTTGAAAAGCTTTTAAAAGAAAAACAAGAAAAGCAGCAAAAAGGGCTAAATGACTTTTTCTAGTATTTTGGTTAAATTTAAATAGTGTTTATTGATATTTTATTTTATGCTGTCGTTAAAAGTTCCACTGAAAAAAGCAGAGCAGGTTAAAAAATACCTGATAAACAATAGTCTTTTTGATAAAAAAAGAATTTTTGAAAAAGATGATAATTTCATATATTTTCCAATCATTGAAAAAAATAATTTAAAAGAAAAATTTGATTTTGTTGATTTTATTGATAAGGAATTAAGAGAAGCAAAAAAAGAAAGCATAACTGATTTGTTAAGTAAAAAATTAACAAAAGAAGAGCTAATCCTTGTTCCTTCTGCTTTTGATGTCATTGGAGATATAATAATCCTTGAGATAAAGCCAGAGCTTGAGAAAAAGGAAAAGATTGTTGCGCAAGCATTCCTTAAGTTAAATAAAAACATAAAAACAGTTGCAAAAAAATCAGGCATTCATAAAGGTGTTTTCCGGACTCAAAAATTAAAGATTTTAGCAGGAGAAAGAAAAAAAGAAACACTCCATATTGAAAACAATGTGAGAATAAAGCTTGATGTTGAAAAGGTTTATTTTTCCCCAAGATTAAGCAATGAAAGAAAGAGGATAATGAAGCTTGTAAAGCCAAATGAATCAGTCTTAGTTATGTTTTCAGGATGCGGGCCTTACCCTGCTGTGCTTTCAAAAAACACAAATGCCAAAGAGATTTATGGTGTTGAGGTTAATCCTACAGCACATAAATATGCAGTTGAGAATATTAAAGATAATAAGCTAAAAAATGTTGAATTATTTTTAGGAGATGTAAATGATGTTCTGCCTAAACTTGGCGATGAGATGATTGGTTTAAAATCTAGATGGCAGAAAAAATATCTTCAGCCAAAGCTAAAACAAAATCCAGGATTAATAGAATTTTACATGCCAGAAAAGGATATGGAATCAGAAAAAACCTTATTGAAAATAGACAAAACAATAAAAGAACTTTCTAAAAAGCAGATAAAAGTAATGATTCACATGCCTCTTGTTTACAAAAATGATGAAATGAGTCTTGCAAAAGAAAAAAAGAAATTAAATAATGCATTTGAATGCATAAAAAAACTAAACTGGCTTTGTGAGGGAAATGGTAATGTAATTGGATTTGTTTTTCATCCTTTAGGTGAAAATTTTAATTTAGAAAATTACAGTGAAAAATATTTCTTTGAAAATTTAGATTATCTTGAAAAACAGAATCTCCTTGATAATCTTTATCTGGAAAACTGCCCTGGGCCTATTTTTGGTTCAAATAAAGATATATTAAATGTTATAAAAAAATCAAAGCTAAAACATATATGCTTTGACTTTGCACACTATTTGATAAGCAATAAAAAGATAAGTGTAAAAGACTACAAGGATATTTCATCAGAGATTGATGTTTATTCTCATGTTGTAAACCATAAATTAAACAGTGGGAAGCATTGCTGCAGACTAAAAGAGGGAGATATTGACTTTAAGGAATTTGCAGAGCATATTGATAAAGGATGCATTGAAGTTTACAGCAAAAGCGAGATTGAGGCAAAAGAACAGATAGATGACTGGAAGTATTTTTTATCAATAAAGCCAAGAAAAAAATTTGACAGGATAGTAATGCCTTTGCCAAAATCAGCAGAGGATTTTCTCGAGCTGACCCTGAAATCAATCAAAAATAAGGGAACGATTCATTTCTATGACTTTCTAAATGAGAATGAGTTTTATAAGGCCAAGGAAAAGATAACAAAGGCCTGCAAAAAGGCAAAAAAGAAATGCAAAATTTTAAGAATTGTCAAGTGCGGCCAGCACGCCCCCTATGTTTTCAGAATTTGTGTGGATTTTAAGGTTAGTTAAAACCAGAATATGCTTCTAAATGTAATTCCTAGTATTGCTGCAATAAGTCCAAAAATAAAATTAAATACAACTATAAATGCAAGATGGATCAGCCAAACAAGAGCTGCCTTATACCACTTTAATCTAAATACTTCATGATATATCCATATCAAAACAATAAATGCTATTAAAGCCCCCCATGTTCTGAAAAGAAAGTTTATGATTGAAACTATTATTCCTGAAATAAGGGTTACAATTGCTGTCTTAAAAAGAGTTGTTTTCCCATTAAGCAGCTTAACAGCAAAGTACAAAGGAAGGGCTGAAATTAGGAATATGATTATCAATATAAGAAATGCAATTATTACTGCTGTTGTTATTATCCCTATCATTCTTGATTTTCATCCTCCGTTTGATCTTCATCTGTATTGCTAGTGCCTGATGAAAATAATATAAAAGATATCAAGATAAGTATTGCCCCTAAAAAATATCCTTGAGGGGAGGGCGAGTTTGATACCCCAATAAAAGCCCCTGTTATATTGGCCTGCGAGTTAACCAGCAAAGCCAGTCCAAACACTAAAAAAATAAAGCTTAATGTATATGACAGTTTCTTTTCCATATAGCAAAATAGGTTAATAAAGTATATAAATATTTCTAGACTTTAATAGAGATAATTATATATATAATATAAACTTCTTTTATACTGGCGTGTGCGATGAATTGGTGAACACCAACTGACGAAAGGATGATGAACGGAAGTAACTCATGAGCACATGCCTTTCAAGAATAATGAGAAAAATTAAATAAGAATTAAACAACAAATTTTCCTTTCTTTATTATCCAGTGCACTTTATTGTTTTTGTCAAGGCCGTATATATCCATCTTCTGCTTAGGCGAGTTAATGACAATATCCCAATGATACAATGTTTTCCTGTCAGGGTCAAATCCCATGCCTAATGCAATATGAATCATTCTTGCTATTTTCTCATTGACAATAAGGTAATCAGAAAGCTTTGCATGTGGATTAAGGTTTACTGCAAACTCTCCAATGTAGTTAAAGCATCTTTTGTACATGTCTGTCATTGATTTAGGAAGGGCCTTGCTTTTTTCAATGGCCTTTATTTTTTTCATAACATCGCTTTTCTCTTTTTTCATTTTGTCAACTATATTTTTTGGGCCGTCAATTATTCTGTAAACATTATCCTTCACTTTTATAACCAGTGGCTTTCCTTTGTCAAGGCGGTAGCTCTGGTCAACATTTATCACAACATCCCCAACAAACAATCCTTCTAGTTTTTCTGGTGTTACAAATGCCTCCCCCGAAGGAAAATTAGCATAAAGGCCTGTTTTAAGACCTGTTTCCCTGTAATACTGCTTGTCTGTCTTTGAGGTTACATCAGAATCAGATGCAATAAAATACCTCCTTTTGTTTTTCTCATCAACTAAATGCACTGTGATGTCTGTCTTAAGGCCTTTAATTTCCTTGCCAATCACCCTTATTTTCTCGCACTTGTCAAGTATTGATTTTATCTTGCTGCTCCTCTTCCTTATCGTTTCATAGTTAACATTGCATGTTTCAATAAAAATATCTATAGGGAGTGTTTCTGTCATTGCATATCTCATCATAGGGTCACGGCTTTCGTATTTTGTCTGTGCTTCATAACGGTCTTTAAGCATCATCTGCCCGGGGCTCATCCATCTTGACTTTTTGTTTAAGGTTGGATAACCAATATTTTCTCCAAAAAACATCTTTCCAGAATATCCCTTTCCATGTATTCCAAATCCTGCATCAACAAACTCCATTTTATTTGATTCAATTAATGGAGATAGTTTTTTGAATTTCTTGAAAACAGCTTCATCAACATTTTTATCAAGCTCACATCCTGTTAATGTAGATTTTAAATCAACTGTCCTCATGCTTTTTGCAACCATTGAAAATCTATTTGTTGATGCTGCCAAAGAAACATCAGCCTTCATCTTTTTTGCCTGAAAGGCCATGGCCATCGCAATGTCATAAGACCCAAGATAATCATTTAATGGAAGTTCTAGATCTTCTTTTTTGGGTATTAGTTCAAAGGTTATTCCAATCTTTTCATTTTTCTTTAAATCATAACCTTTCTTAAGGATTGTTTTGGCAGTTTCAACAAGCTCATTCCACCTGTATTTTTTATGCCAGTCATATCTATACCCTAAATCAATTGTTCCCATAAATCCATTTTTTCCTGATTCAATGAAAAACTCAGGTACCCCAATTTTGTAGCCATGATACAGCGCGCGTAGTTGCTCCAAAGATTC
>JAQTRH010000084.1 GCA_028711925.1 Candidatus Nanoarchaeia archaeon
TTGCAGAGCCATGCTGTCCTGTGTTGAGAAAGATCCTTGTAGAGGAGGCAAAAACACTTAAATTTCCATATCATGAAAAAGGAAAGTGTGTTGTTATTGAAGGGCCTAGGTTTTCAACAAAGGCAGAATCAAACATGTTCAGGCAGTGGAATGCTGATATTATTGGAATGACTATGACGCCGGAGGTTGTTCTTGCGAGAGAAGCAGAGATATGCTATGCAACCATAGCTATGGTAACTGACTATGATGTATGGCGCGATAGCCATGTAAGCGGGGAAGAGGTTGCAAAGACTATGAAAAACAATGTTGAAAAAGTCAAAACATTGCTTAAAGAGGTTATTATGAATATACCAAAAGAAAGAGTATGCAATTGCAAAAATGCCTTAAAAGGCGCATTGTTTTAGATTAGAAAAACTTTTATACCAATAAAAATTAGCATTACTAAAATGGAGCTAAAAGACAAGATAAGGACTATTCCTGATTTTCCGAAAAAAGGCATTATGTTCAAAGACATAACAACATTATTAAAAGACCATCATGCCTTTAGGCATGTTGTAAGGCAGATTCTAAATTACTTTGACGGAAAAGATATAAATATAGTTGCAAGCGCTGAATCCCGCGGATTTATTCTTGGAGCAGTCCTTGCTCATGAACTGCACGCTGGTTTTGTTCCGTTGAGAAAGCCCGGCAAACTGCCATACAAAACAATAAAGCAGGAATTTCAGACAGAGTACAGCACAGACGCATTTGAAATACATGAGGATTCAGTTGAAAAAGGAGACAAAGTGCTGATTGTTGATGACCTCTTGGCAACCGGCGGAACTGCAAAGGCCGCTGTTGACTTAATAGAGAAACTTGAAGGGAATGTTGTTGGATTGGCATTTATAATAGAATTAAGTTTCTTGAAGGGAAGGGAAAAGCTAAAAGGCCATGATGTTCTTACGCTAATAGATTATGAAAAAGAAGAATGATTCTTAAGAAATAACAGTTTTTAATTCAAAACAGAAAGATTTATAAATAATGTAACATAAATGTTACATATGGAACAAAAAAATTACAAATTAGAAATAATTAATGTGCTATTAAAAGAAAAAAGTCATATAAGGAAGATAGCAAACAAGCTTAACATAAACCATATGATGATAGTCAGGAAGATAAAACATCTCTCAAATGAAAATGTTGTTGATTTTACGAAACAAGGAAAAAATCAGGTCTATTTTCTGAAAAAAACAGTTGAATCAAGAGCATATGTTTTTATAGCCGAAACTTCTAATTTAATTAAAACAATATCTAAATACTCTGAATTAAGGAGCATTGTTGAAAAAATCCAAAAAGACAAAAGAATAAAATTAGCATTGCTTTTTGGTTCATATGCAAAAGGAATTGCAAAAAAAGAAAGTGATATTGACATCTTTATTGAAACTGAGAACAACAATATAAAGAAAGAGTTCAATTTAATCGATTCAAGATTAAGCATTAAGATAGGGAAATACAGCATGAAAAATGATCTGATTAAGGAGATAGATAAAGACCACGTTGTTATAAAAGGCGTTGAGTATTATTATGAAAAAAATCAATTTTTTGAAAAAGATATTTGATGAAGAAAAGTTGCAAATTATAAATCCAAATGAAGAAATCAAAGATTCGTATGTTAAGAAATCAGAAAGTAACCTTATTTCTGCTAAAATTCTTTTAAAAGAAAACAGACTAAAAGAATCTGTTTCTTTAATTTATTATAGCATGTATCACATGTTAATAGCCTTACTTTTTAGGACAGGAATAAAGTGTAAAAACCATTCTGCTTCAATTATTCTGCTTAAGGAGCTATTTTCTATTGATAACTCTGATATAATCTTTGCAAAAAAAGAAAGGCTAGACAAACAGTATTATACAAGTTTCAAAATAGCCAAAAAAGAGGTTATTGAATCTGTTAAAACAGCAGAAAATTTCAACAAAAAACTGTTCGATTTTATATCAAAATTAAATAATGAAGAGATCAAAGAATATCAGGAAAAAATAAAAAAGATAATTTAAATTATAAAAATTAAACCCCTCCGTTAGGAGTAGGACCTTTTTCAAGTTCTTCATCTCCTGCAGGAATTTTTGCTTTTTCTCTAATGCCCGCTTCATTTCTCAAAGTTTCTGCTTTATCTGTCTTCTCCCATGTAAACTCAGGCTCATTTCTTCCAAAGTGGCCGTAAGCAGCTGTTTTCCTGTATATAGGCCTTCTTAAGTCAAGAGTTTTTATTATGTTTGCTGGCTTGAAGCTGAAGTGCTTTCTAACAAGCTCCTCTATCTTTTCCTCTGGTATCTTGTTTGTGCCAAAAGTGTTTATTAATATCGAGACTGGCTCTGCAACTCCTATGCTGTAGGCAACCTGTATTTCGCATTTATCAGATAATCCTGCTGCAACTATGTTTTTTGCAACATACCTAGCCATATATGATGCTGACCTGTCAACCTTGCTTGGGTCTTTTCCTGAAAAGCATCCTCCTCCGTGGGAGCCATGCCCGCCGTAAGTATCAACTATGATTTTTCTTCCAGTAACGCCAGTATCTCCTGGAGGTCCTCCAATAACAAAACGCCCTGTTGAATTAACATGATAGGTTGTTTCATCATCAATGTAATCCTTACAAACAGGCTTAACAACTTTTTCGATTATATCTTTCTTTACCTTATCCTCGCTGACATCCTCATCATGCTGTGCAGCAATTACAACTGTCTTTACCTTTGCAGGAAACCCGTTGTTGTATTCAACAGTCACCTGTGATTTTCCATCAGGCCTCAGGTAATCAAGAGTCTTATTTTTCCTTACATCTGCTAATTTCATGCAGAGCTTATGTGCAAGAACAATCGGTAAAGGCATAAGCTCTTTTGTCTCATTTGATGCATAGCCAAACATCATCCCCTGGTCTCCTGCTCCTTGTTCACGCTCCTCTGTTTCTGTAACTCCTTGGGAAATATCAGGGCTCTGGCTGTGTATTGAATTAAGAACACCAACATCACAATAGTTAAATCCATATTCCGGCTTATCATAACCAATCTTCTTTAATGTGTCTCTCACTATGTCCTGCACTTCAACATATGCATCTGTAGTTACCTCTCCTGCAACTATAACAAGCCCTGTTGTAACCATTGTTTCAACAGCAACCCTTCCGTTTGGATCTGTGCTATAAACAGCATCTAAAAATGCATCAGAAATCTGGTCGCATACTTTGTCTGGATGGCCTTCTGTAACACTTTCAGAAGTGAATAAGTATTTTTTATTGCTCATTTTTTTACCCCTTTAAGTTTTTATAAGAAAAATTCAAATTATTTATTATAAAAATATTCTTGAAAATAATATTCCAAAAAGAATAATTTGTTTAATTAAATTAGGATTATGTCATTTAAAATGCTTCCTGATGTTTCAATATCTTTGCCTTCCAATTTATATTCCTTATAGCGAGACAAAACACCGCAAGCTAGCTTGGTATCCATTGCGCTGTAGCCTGCAACAAGCAAGGCGGTATTGTTTTTCTGGCCTGATAAGCCTTGAAATAGCTTAATTTTTGCTTTCCCAGGGTAAAAGCCGTCATCACAATTAACAGGAAATCCCATGAGCTCTGCTGCCGCCATGTTTACGCATGGCCCTCCAACAACTATTGCATTATTTTCTTTAACACTTTTTATTTGTGTATCCAAGACTATCAATTCCGAACTTATGTTTAGCCCTAAGCTGTTTGCTATCTCAACTGCGCCAATCATGTCTTCTGCCTTTGCATTTTCCCCGACAATAATCAATGTGTTTAATGATACACTATCAAAAACAAAAGGCTTTGGATAATCAGACAAGTCAAATGAACTTATAGATATAACAAAAGAAGGAAGAAGTATAAGCATAACAAAAAAAATCAGTTTTTTAGTTTTTTTAACTAATACCATTTCATTTATTAACCAAACAGGATATTTAAAACTTTCTGAAAAAAAATAAATAAAAAAAGAAAAAAAGCTTATTCAGCTTCAGCTTCTGGTGCATCAACGCTGATGTCGTTATCAGTGGTTGCTGTCATTTCGACTTCTACACCTCCAAGGTCGCTTGCATAGTCTGCATAGTTGCTCATGACGCTGCATGCTCTCCTTGTGTCAGCTCCAGAATAACCTGCAATCAACAAAGCAACATTTTCTTCCTGGTCTTCATCTATGTCCTGGAAGAGCTTTATTTTTGCCTTGCCTTGTTCGAAGTCATCTGCGCATTCATCTGATTGGTATGGAAGTCCCATTAATTCAGCTGCTACTCTGTTGACACATGGTCCGCCAACCACAATAAC
>JAQTRH010000085.1 GCA_028711925.1 Candidatus Nanoarchaeia archaeon
CTTAATAAAAGTAAAGGGCCCTAAGGGAGAGGTAAGCAAAAAACTTGCGGGGCCTGGAGTTGAAATAAAAGCAGAAAACAATTCTGTTTCAATAATCTCAAAAAAAGCAACAAAAAGAGAGAAAAAAATAATTTATGCCATAAGAAGCCACATAAAAAACATGATAAAAGGGGTTACAGAAGGATTTGTTTACAAGCTTAAGATATGCCCCGGCCACTTTCCGATGAATGTTTCAGTGGAAAAAGAATATTTCACGGTAAAAAATCTTTTTGGGGAGAAAACGCCCAGAAAATTAAAGATAGGACCTGAAGTAAAAATAAAGATTGATGGAAAAGATGTTTATGTAGAGGGAATTAACAAGGAATTAACATCCCAGACAGCTGCAAGCATTGAAAAGCTTACAAAGGTCAAGGGGAGAGACAGGAGAATATTCCAGGATGGAATTTATATTGTATCAAAAGATGGAAAAGAAATAAAGTGATTAGCATGGCAAAAAAATTCATAAGGCACGATTCGCACAAAAAAGTAAAACTTGGCAAAAAATGGAGAAGGCCAAAAGGCTTGCATTCAAAGCTAAGGCTACAGAAGAAAGGCCATCCAAAAGGTGTTTCAATAGGTTATGGAAATGCAATAAAAGAAAAGTTTACATTAAAAAACGGCCTTATGCCTGTTTTAGTTGATTGCTTAAAGGACATAGAAAGAATAGATTCAAAAAAACAGTGCGCAATTATATCAAAAAATATTGGGCTTAAAAAGAAGATTGAAATCTTAAAGGAAATATCTAAAAAAGGAATAAAGGTTTCAAACATAAAAGATGTCAATGAATTCATAAAAAAATCAGAAGAGAAAATCAAAGAGAAAAAACAAGAGAAAAATAAGGCTGAAAAAGAAAAACAAGAAAAGAAAAAACAAATAGAGAAAGAAAAGAAAGATAAAGAATCAATAGAAAAAAAGGTTGAAAAAACAGACGAAGAAAAGAAAGAAGAAGAGAAAAAAGAGAAAGACAAGATACTTACAAAAAGAAATGAGTAAAAATGGAACTAAAAACACAGAAAAGGCTTGCTGCTGATTTGCTGAAATGCTCTGCAAAAAGGATAGTCTTTGACAATGAAAGGCTTGATGAGATAAAGGAAGCAATAACAAAAAGGGACATTAACAACCTGATAAGAGATAAGGCGATAAACAAAAAGCAGTCAAAAGGTGTTTCAAGGGCAAGGGCTAACAAGATAAAAAAACAAAAATCCAAGGGAAGGATGAAAGGCCCTGGCTCAAGGAAAGGCGAGCATACTGCAAGGCTGCCAGGCAAAAAGAAATGGATTAACAAAGTAAGGCTTCAGAGAGAAGTAATAAAAGAATTAAAAGATAAAAAAAGAATAACTAATGATGTTCATAAAATGCTGTACAGAAAAGTAGGAGGGGGGTTCTTCAGAAGCAAGAGCCACCTAAATATTTACATAAAAGAAAATGAGTTATTAGTCAGTAAAAATGGTAAAAGATAAAATTCAGGAAGTTCCTTTAAGAAGGAAAAGAGAAAAGAAGACAAATTATAAGAGAAGGATAGCTCTGCTTAAGTCAGGCAAGCCAAGGCTTGTAGTAAGAAAGTCTTTATCAAACATTATAATTCAGGTTATTGAATACACTCCTAAAGGAGATAATGTTTTGGTTTCAGCTAGCTCAAAAGAGGTTTCCAAATTAGGCTATAAGATGAACAGGGGAAATGTGCCATCCGCTTATTTGACCGGCCTGCTTCTAGGCCAAAAGGCAAAAAAGAAAAAGATAAATGACGCTATCCTTGACACTGGATTGAATATGGATGTTAAGGGCTCAAGAATTTATGCTGCATTAAAAGGAGTGGTTGACTCTGGAATGAAGATTCCGTGCTCAGAAAAGGTCTTTCCGACCAAAGAAAGGATTGATGGAGAGCATATTTCAAAATATGCTGATAAATTAAAGAAAGAAAACAATGAAGCATACAAAAAACAGTTTTCATTGATGATAAAAAATAATGTTGAAGATATAAAAAAACATATAAGTGAAACAAAAGAAAAGATAATGAAGGTATAAAATGGCTGAAGAAGAAAAACAGGTTCAGGAAAAGCAGAAACCTACTATTGACACTCTGGGATGGAATCCAAAAACAGAGATAGGCAAAAAAGTGAAATCCCAGGAGATAAAGAATATAGATGAAATACTTGATAATGGAATTAAGATACTTGAATATGAAATAGTTGATGTTCTTCTGCCGAACCTTAAAACAGAGCTTTTGCTTATAGGCCAGTCAAAAGGAAAGTTCGGCGGTGGCCAGAGAAGGGTATTCAGGCAGACGCAGAAAAAAACAAGTGAGGGAAACAAGCCCCATTTTGCTGCTTTTGCGGTCGTTGGAGATCAGAACGGCCATGTTGGCATTGGGTATGGAAAAAGCAAGGAAACTGTTCCTGCAAGAGAAAAAGCAATAAGAAATGCAAAGCTCAATATAATAAAAATAAGGCGCGGTTGCGGTTCATGGCAGTGCAGCTGCGGAGAGCCTCATTCAATACCTTTTGCTGTTGAGTCAAAATGCGGCTCATCTGTAATAAAAATTATGCCTGCCCCAAAGGGTAAGGGGCTTTGCACTGAAAAGGAATGCCAGAAAATGCTGGAAATTGCAGGAATAAGCGATGTATGGTCTAAAACAAAAGGCCAGACAAAGGTCAAGACCAATCTTATAGTGGCTTGCTTTGATGCAATGAAAAAATTAAGCTCTACAAGAATACATGAAAGGCATTATAAAAATTTGGGTATAGTTGAAGGGTCAATAATAAAACAGGAAGAGCTAAAAAATAATGATGAAATGGAAGAGCCATCGGAAGATGATATGATAACGACCATAAAAAAGAAGGTTGAAAAACAGGAAAAGAATGCAAAAGATGACTCCCTTAAAAAAAATAATAAAGACAGCAAAAAGGAAGATAAAAAATGAGCGAAGATAAAAACAAGGAAAGCGAGAAAAAACAGCTTGCGGTTATAAGGATAAGAGGGATAACCGGAGTTGAAAAAAGCATAAAGGATACCCTTGATATGCTTGGGCTTTATCACAATAATTACTGTGCTGTTGTTGACAGCAGCATGTTTAATATGGTCAGAAAAGCAAAAGACTATGTAACATGGGGAGAAATAAATCAGGAAACATTGAAAATGCTTGCAGATAAAAGGGGAGAAGAATACAAAGCAAGACAAGCAGACTCAAAAAATAAAATAAAATACAACAAGTTCATTTCAATTAACGGAAAAAAATACAAAAAATATTTCAGGCTAAGCCCTCCAAGAAAAGGTTTTGAAAGAAAGGGAATAAAAGTGCCTTTTTCAAAAGGAGGAGCTCTTGGATACAGAAAAGAAAAGATTAATGACCTCATAAAAAGGATGATTTAAATGGTTGTAAAAAGAAGAAAGAAAAATGTAAGGATGCGCGGCTCCAAGACACATGGATGGGGCGCTATGAAAAAGCATCGCGGAGCTGGCTCACGCGGCGGAAGGGGAATGGCCGGAACAGGCAAGAGAGGAGACGCTAAAAAAACCAAGATATGGAAAGACAAAAAATATTTTGGCAAATACGGATTTAAGAGGCCAAAAAAAATAATTATCAAGATAAATGCAATAAACATAAAGTCAATTGAGCGGAATCTTGAATCATTTTTATTAAAAAAACTAGTTGAGAAAAATAATGATACTTATGTTATTGACCTTGAAAAGCTGGGATTTAACAAGCTTTTAAGCGAAGGCGATGCAACAAAAAAGCTTAATATAACATGCAGCTATGCATCAAAAAAAGCTGTTGAAAAGATTGAAAAGGCAGGCGGAAAGGTTGATGTTAAAGAAAAGATAGATGTTCCTGTTCAAAAAAATAAAAAATCAAAAGAAGAATAATAAAAATGAGCCTTATTGACGGATTAATCGAGAACCTCCCAGAGGTTACAGGGCCAACCCAGAAAAAGCTTTCCTTCAAGGAAAAGCTAAAATGGACAGGAATAGTCCTTGTCTTGTTTTTTATTCTTGGAATGATACCCTTGTTTGGCCTTGGGCATAATGCGCTTGCGCAATTTGAATATCTTTCAGTTGTTCTTGCTGCAAACTTTGGCTCATTAATTTCTTTAGGAATAGGCCCTATAGTCACAGCATCAATTATATTGCAGCTTTTGAATGGCTCAGGAATCCTCAAGATGGATTTAACAACACATGAGGGCAAGAAAAGATTCCAGGGAATACAGAAGCTTTTGGCGATAATATTGATAATTGTGGAAGCAGGCATCTTTGTTTTTATGGGT
>JAQTRH010000086.1 GCA_028711925.1 Candidatus Nanoarchaeia archaeon
CTCAAGCTTTTCACTGAAAAGAAACTTTTTATTGCCAGTTATTTTCATGCCAAGCATTGCGGTTTTGTCAAGAGGATTGATTTTCGGGCCATTCACAGTATTTTTAATATATTTTATCCCTTTTATTTGGGTTGGAAACTTTATACTCACACTGTTTTTTAAGGGCCTTTACTTAAAAAAGAAAGCAAACTATTCCATTACTTTAATCTCAGCAGGATTTACAAAGGCCATTTTTCTGTTTTTGACAGCTCTTCTCTTATTTAAGCTGAATTTAATACCAGAAATATTTCTTGCAACAATGGGATTAATACAGTTTACAACAGCAATTCTCGGAGGAATAGCTGCGTTTGCAGTTATAAAATCAAGAGAAAAAATAAATAAAATTAAACAAACAATTTAATCGTGAAACCTGTGCTCAATAACCTTCTGCATTTCATTAAAAACAACATGAACTGCCTTTGTAAGGTCCCACTCACTTGATTGTGAGTCAAATGATTTTGTCGGGGCAATAACCTTAAGCTTTATCTCATACCTCTTTCTTTCGCCGGTTGTGTCAAAGGTCTTTACATGGATTGTAATTAAGTCGATATTCTTTATAATCCTCTGTATTTTTTCATAGTACTCATTGGCCAATCCCTTAACCACTTCAAGCTCATCTTCATTCAAATCCTTCATTCCGATAATTTTTATGTTTTCCATCTTATTTCATAATTAAAAGACATTTATATATTTTATTAATTATACCCAATCAAGTTTTAAACTATTCAATAACTATCTTTTTATCAGAGAAGTAAAAAATTTCAGATGCTGGATGATATGGATAAAAATTAGAACAAAGAAGACTGGCTGTAAAATTTTAACAAAAGGAAGACTGACAAATCTGGATAAGACCATAAATACAAATAGAATCAACAATAACCAGTCTACAATTAAAATATATTTTTTCATCTATTAATTTAGTTCTTTTTAGTATATAAATCTTTTTATGTTTTCTGGTGGTTTTTGAAAATTCTAAAATGTTAGTTAATAATACTTCTTTCAAATAACCTAAATCACAAATTTACAAATAAGAAATATTTAAATAATCTTGCCTTTGTTGATAAATAATGATAGCTGAGAACACCCTTCTGGCATTATTATTTGTTTTAGCCATAGGATTGATTGTTCCTGAATTGTTTAAGAGACTTAGAGTACCTCTTTTAACATTAATAATCTTAGCTGGGGCAATAACAGGCCCCAATGGATTAAACTATGTGCAAATAGATGAAACAATAAGCTTTTTTGGATTTTTGGGAATGGCATTTCTCATGTTCATGGCTGGCCTTGAAACAGACATAACACAGATATCCAAATCAAAGTACAAAATCTTTTTAATGGCTCTGCTTAATACCTCAATACCTTTTCTTGTGGGGCTTTCAATAACTAGGTTTTTTGGATATTCCTGGAAAATCAGTGTTTTGATAGGTATTGTTTTTGTATCATCTTCTTTTGCGATTATAGTTTCTTCATTAAAAGATAACAAGTCAATCTCTAAAAATGTTTCACAGCTCATATTGTCTGCGGTAATGGTTGCAGATGTAATAAGCCTTACTGCTTTAAGTTTTATTTTTCAAACAACATCCAAAATAACTCATCTTTCCCTGCCTTTTTATTTTGTAATCCTCATTACATCAATACTCTTCCTGTTTCGTGTTGTCCCATTAATCTCAAAGAACATAATACAAAAAAAACTTTCAAGTGATGTAGGATATGAAAGAAGGCTGAGATTTATCATCATCATACTAGTTGGAGTGATTATTTATTTTTCTTTTTTGGGTGCCCATCCAATTCTTGCATCTTTCTTAGCAGGGTTATCCCTTTCAAGAGTGGTTTTTCATGACAAAACAGGCATATTAAAGCATAAACTCCACACAATGAGCTATGGTTTGTTTATTCCTGTTTTCTTTTTTGTTATAGGCATGGAGATGGATATATCTCTTCTTAGAAAGTTTGATATAAGCAATTTCATAATGATATCCCTCATTTTAGGATTAATAATATCTAAGTTTGTTAGCGGGTATTTGGCTGGAATACTTGTTAAACTTTCAAAGAAAAACTCTTTATTATTTGGCTCAATATCCATAACACATCTAACAACAACATTAGCAGTAACTTATGCAGCATCTTCAGTTGGATTGTTGGATTCTGTTTTAGTCACATCTATTATTATCTTAGCAATAATAACCACCTTGGTTGGGCCTACACTTACTTCTTATATAAGCCAGATCAAAGATAACAGCAAAAAGGGCTAGTTTTGATTAAAAAGAATTGTTGTGGTAATTAACTGTAAAATATTCCATTCTAGTGGTAATTAATAGCAAAGCTTATAAATTAGTGGTAATTAATACACTTTATTAGTATATGTGGTAGTTAAAAGAACAAAAAAATAAATATAAAAATATGTGGTAATTAACCATGGCTTACAAAAAACAGGTTGAGATAAAAGGCCAAAAATACTGGTATTTATTTCATACTGTAAGGCATGGAGATAAATACCTTAAAAAATCAAAATACATTGGTAAAGAGCTTCCAGAGAATATTGATGAGATTGAAAAAGAGTTTTTAAAAGAAGTTAAGATGGAAAAACAGGAAATTTCAAAGGAAATAAAAGAATTAGCTGAAAGCATGCATCCTTATGAGAGAAAAGTTCTGCCTTTTCTTAAAGAAAACAAATCACTAAGGGAAATTGTCAAGGCCTCAAAAATGAAGGAAATCGAGGTTATGCGGGCATTGCAGTGGCTTGAAAACAAAAATGTTATTTCAATAAAAAAAGAGCTAAAGGAGATAACATCATTAGGAAAAAACGGAAAAATTTACCTTGAAAAAGACATGCCTGAAAAAAGATTTCTTAAGGCAATTGATGGAACAACACCTGTTGCAGAAATAAAGGAAAAGGCAGGGCTTGAAAAAGACGAAATAAACATATGTTTAGGACTTTTAAGGAGAAAAGCAGCAATTGAAATCCAGGAAGGAATGAATATAAAGATAACAGAACAGGGAAAGAAATTACTGCAAAAACCATCATTTGAGGAATTATTTATGAAACAGCTTCCTCTTGAGTCAAAAAATTTAACACAAGAGCAAAAATATGCATTTAACGAACTTAAAAATAGAAAAGACATAATAAAAACAGATATTGTAACAGAAAGAAATGTTGAGTTAAAGGAAGTTTACAATGACTTAATCAAGGCCAAGGTTTCATTCAAGAATATAATAGACGAGCTTTCTCCTGAAATAATAAAAAACAATTCGTGGAAAAACAAAAGCTTCAGGAGATATGACATAAAAATAAATGTGCCCTCAATCTCAGGGGGGAGAAGACATTTTGTCAATGAGGCAGTGCAGTACATAAAGAAAGTATGGCTTGAGATGGGATTTAAGGAGATGAAAGGGCCTTTATTGCAGACATCTTTCTGGAACTTTGATGCATTATTTACAGCGCAGGACCATCCTGCTCGCGAAATGCAAGACACTTTCTTTATCAAAAATCCAGACAAGGGAAAACTTCCAGATAAAAAAATTGTTGAAGGAGTTAAAAATGCTCATGAAAATGGATTTAATACAGGCAGCCTTGGTTGGAGATACAAGTGGAGCCCTGAAATTGCAATGAAAAATGTTTTAAGGACACATACAACTGTTTTGTCTGCAAGAACAATAGCTGCATTAAAGAAAGAAGACCTTCCTGCAAAATTCTTTACAGTTGGAAAATGCTTCAGAAATGAGACAGTTGACTGGTGCCATTTATTTGAATTATGCCAGGTTGAGGGAATTGTTGTTGATCCTGATGTTAATTTCAAAAACCTTGTTGGTTATCTAACAGAGTTTTACAAAAAGCTTGGATATCCTAAGGTAAGGATAAGGCCCGCATACTTTCCATACACAGAGATGAGCGCAGAAGTAGATGTATTTCATCCTGTAAGAAAAGAATGGGTTGAGTTAGGCGGTTCTGGAATCTTCAGGCCAGAAGTAGTAAAGCCACTATTGGGAATAGAAGTTCCTGTATTGGCATGGGGTCTTGGAATGGAAAGAGCAATATCAATGTACTATGAAATAAATGATATCCGCGATTTGTACAGAAATGACTTAAAGCAGTCAAGGGAAATAAAAGCATGGTTGAAATAAAATGCCTACAATAACACTAGATAAAAAGGATGTATTTAATTTAGTTGGAAAAGAAATCCCAGATGACAAGCTAAAGGACAGAATATCAATGCTGGGAACAGACTTAGAGAGAGTTGATGATTTTGAAATT